>CAZSIW010000309.1:0-3245 GCA_964606755.1 uncultured Elusimicrobiales bacterium
GAACTACCGTCACAGGCAAAAGCAGCGCATCGTCTTTTTTCTTTATTACAAAACTGATATTGGCCGACATCTGTGACCTGAAGATCGCAGGCACCTTGTCCAGCCGGATCTTTACTCCGTAGGTAATAACATTGGAAACGTTTTTTCCTTCATAAAGAATATCGAAAACCTTGCCGCTGACAATCTGGTTTGGATACGCGTCCAGCTTGGTCAGGGCCTGCATGCCCCTGTGAATACTGCCTATGTCGGATTCGTCAACCTGGGCAAGCACGATAAGGTAATCGGACATGGCGTAAATCACAACGGTGGGGTCAATAGTTTGGCCAACAACCACATTTTTTAAAATTATCACTCCTGAAAGCGGCGCGACGATTGGTGTCGCTTTGTAATCATCTTCCCAGTGTTTGAGCGCTTCGGGACCCTCGCTTCTGGCGGCGTCTAAAATAGCTGCTCGGTCGGAAGAACTCATCCAAGCAAGGATCTGTCCTTCTTTGACATTATCGCCTTCCTCTACAAGCAGTTTCTCTATACGGCCCGACATGGGCGGTTTTATTTCTACTCTGTTCAGCGGCAAAACAGAACCGGTAGCATCTACGGTCTGCATGATCGTGCCCACGGTAACGGCCACCGACTGTGAACCATTGGGTCTATGCTTGTTCCCACCCTTGTTGAAAAATAAGAACCAGGCTCCGACTGCAACAACTAGTAAAATAACGATCGTTATCAATTTTTTCATAATTATATTACTCCCCTAATTGTTTTCCCAGAGCATTTTCCCAGGCTGCTTCGGCTGTCTGCGCGCTTAATTCTGCCTGAATCGTCTGGCGTTCCTGCGATATACGGGCCGACGCTATAATTTCCCAGTTGTCGTATGTCAAAAGACCGCTGTCATAACGGATGTCTGCTTCCTCGTTGCGTACCCTGGCGGCCTCAAGCAGTGCCTCGTTGACTTTTTCCGAATCCATGGCCTGCTTAAAACTAGACCACGATGACTCGATACTAGCTATGGCGTTTTCACGCACGGCTCGAAGGTCCTGCTTTGACTTTTTCAGGTTATTTTTTGCGGATGAGATCGAATCGTATGCGGCTGTCAGGCCTCCGCCGAATAAAGAATACTTAAGTGTCAAACCGTACTGATACGACTGCGACGATGGGAACTCCTGCGGACCGTACATATTGCTCGTGTAATTGCCGGACAGAGTTGGCCATAGGCTGCTATTGGCCTGGCTTAATGAGGCCTCGGAGCCTTTGACCACCGCCTCCTGTAAACTGACATCAGGGCGGTTGGCAAGCAATGCCTCTTCATTATGTTCAGGCAACTGACCCGGGTCCTGGACAGTCAAAGTGTTGGTTACAGTTATGACTGTAAATTCGTCCAACCCCAACTGCTGGCATAAAAGACGCTGGTCGGTGCGAAAATCACGCTTGGACTGCGCCAAGTCTGCCTGAGCCTGCAGGAGTTCGGCTTTTGCTTCAAGCATATTACCTTTGTATTCGGTTCCGGAATTATAACGGAGGGTTACCAGCTGCGATTCCACATCGCGCATATTTACTATATTCTGTGAAACTTCTATGTTTTTCTGGGCATAGAGCAGTTGACAGAATGCCGTGCGTAAATTCAAGCGCACCTGTGCCGAAGTTTGGCGATTGTTAGCCTGCGCCTGGGTCAGAGACGCCAACGCCGCCGCAATTGTGGCGTACTGCGACTTGTTAAATATGTTAAGGCTAATAGATCCGGCCGCTTCCCATTCTGTTGTTGCGCCCGTGGGTATGACAGTCGTGGGGGTCACAACTGTACCGGACTGTGAATAACTGTGAGATAGCGATATCTGCGGTAAGATGCCGTTATGGCTTCCGTAATAAGAGTATTTGCTGGCCTCAACAGAATCTTCTGAAGATGCGAGCTGTGGATTGTTGCGCATGGCCATAGAAACGCAATCAGACCAGCTGAGAGGCCCCGTTATCGCCGGCTGGCCCGGGGGTTGAGAGAAACACGCTGCTACAGAAGAAAGAACAACTGCCGCTGCTAGTAGTATTTTCGTTTTCATAATGTTGGTAAACATCAAAAGTCATGCCTATCTCTTCATTTCAGGCACATCCTGCTTTTCTTCTAAAAGTTTTTCTTTCTCCTCGTTTAATTTTGTTCTTATATCAGAGTATTTTTTTTTCTGATCGGCGTTAAGAATACCGTACGCGTTCTCGAATGCCTCAAGCAACACCATTGCCACCGAGTTCTGCGTTTCTGTTATTTCCTTAAGCTTTTTTTTCGCCGCAACGAAATCCGGGGTTCCCTGTTCCATGATCTTGGCAAGCTCTTCCCTGGGTTTGGCCACCTCTTCGGATCTCTTCAGCGCCTCTCTTACGGCCACTGTTCTTAAATCTCTTATTTTGTCGACCTGCTCGGCTGTCAGGCCCAGTTCTTTATCGAAAGTGAGAATATCTCTCACATCCGGTATTGCGCCCGCCAGGCCGGAATATATGCTAGCGCCCGGCTTTGATTCGCCCGGGTGGTAATTCGAGCTGCGCCCGTTTCCGCTCCTCATGTGGCCGCCCATCCCGCCGCCCGCTCCGCCCATTCCTGAGCCGGAGCCGCCGCCGAAAGGCGTGTCATCACAAAAAACAGCAGCCGAGCCGAACACTACAGCACAGGCCGCTATTATAACCGCTCTCCTCATTTATCTTTTCCTCATATCGGGACCGTCTGGCCCGATGGGGCCACCCGGCCCGCCAGGGCCGAACGGGCCGCCGAAACCCTTCTCCATCATCTTTGCGAACTTCTCGCGCTGTTCTGGTGTCAGGATCTTCTTTAATTCGAACGAACTGCTTACGATCACCCTTGCCATGTTCAAATGAACACGGGCGATGTCTTCAATCTTTTGTTCGACTTTAGGATTAAAAGTATCTTCGTTCTTCAACATATCAAACAGTTCCGCCCTGTCTTTCGTCATTTCATCTTTTATAGGCTGGATCCTGGATTCGAGCTCGTCGTGATTTTTCTCCATCATCGCGAACTGGTTATCATCCAGTTTAAGCATTTTTTTCATGTGCTTCATGTGCCAGGCGCTTTCCTTAGGCCATTTCTTAAGCTCCCTGAATTTCAGCCAGTGATGCCCAAGCCCCAGCAACACCCCAACGTTCAAGCACAGCGAGATACCCAAAAGAATCGCCATCAACTTCGGCTTCATTTACATCCCTCCTAATTACCGCTCACATTATATAGGTCCACGACGTGCCCAGTCGAAACG
>CAZSIW010000310.1:0-3229 GCA_964606755.1 uncultured Elusimicrobiales bacterium
GACGGGTTAAAAACAGCGAATATAAAACCGTTGAACCCGAAAGGCGCGGCTAAAGCCATCAACGGACGTCATATTGTTTCTAAGAACAAAGAGGAATACATCGTAGAGGCATTTCCGTACACCCAGGAGGAAGACGCCAGGAACGGCAGTGTCTCAATGCGTTTAGTAAGGGTTTCAGATAATAAAAAATCCGGGATAGTCATGGCCTTTACCATATTAGATGGTTCTGTGGATTCTAGGCTGATATATCTTGATAAAGTCGAGTTTGGAAAGGAACTTCCAGCCGACTTGACCGGGCAGGGACTGGGTACCCAGCTCAACGCCCTGTTCGAAGAAGCGATGCCTTACGGTTCGGTCATAAAGACAACGGTAGAGAACGTCGAAACACGGCAAATGCTCGCCGATGAATGCTACCTGGATTCGAAAGACGCGGTAAGGTTCAAAAGAGGTATGCAGCGTGATGAAAGTAGCGACTGGTTCGTAGGAGATACCGATTCCGCAGATTCAAACGTTATCTCCATGTCTTCCATTATCAGAAAGACACTGCTGGGAAGAATGTATAAAGCCGGCGAGTCCGATGTCTACACGATTGAGACTACAGACTCCAAAATACAAGGCACGGAAGCCTTTAAAATACTTTTAAGAAATATAGTAGCGGTTAATGCCGGAAAAGGAGAAGTTGAGACCGTGCCGGAATTCATTTTAATAAGGCAAAAGAACGATCCCGGTGTTGCCCTGTCTTCTACTTCCGGAATGCTGCAGGAACGTCTGACTACAGAGTTGGTTAAAATAGGGCAAAAGCGGGAATTAGTCCTTGAAGCGTTCAATGGTGTTGCGAAAAAAGATACATATTTTGTTGTGCCTTTTGGTTTTGATCAAAATTCTTCGGTTGAAGCTCAGGAAGAATTGCTCCATGAGGATCTGTTGAAGCTGGTCAAAGAGAAGGAAAATAATGGCGACCTGACATTCGTATTCGTAGGGGTCGGCGTAGGCAACATCCCGTCTGAAGCATTCGCTCTGGTTCGTTTACTTCATAAAGTGTTGAAAGAGGAGTCAGACCCGCTAAAGTGGACAGTCAAATTTTATGGAGTAGATGCTACGCAAAGCGTAGTCAACCAGGCCGGGGCAATCTTTGACTATATAAACCGGGATCCGTCCAAAGTATTTCGTGGCGTGGAGTTCGGCAGTCTTGAAATGAAGGTGTTCAAAGCGAACGCCGCCGATCTGGACACCCTTATGAAAGCTCAGACTTCTTTCCCGGCTGGGTTCAGCAAAGCAGACTATATCACGCATCGTCATGTCACTTATTCCAACAGTAATCTGGATAATCTTACACACCCGTTAAATACGAAACTTAGCGAACTGCCGCCTGACCTGCTTTCCATTTTCCTGAACATGTTCCTGCACACAAGAAATATAATCTCCGTCTTCGGCAAAACCGGGAGCCGTTACGTGATCGAGCCCGTAGATAACCTGCGCTACGGCAGGGAAAAAGATCTAAGGGTGATCTCGATCCCGGGCACCAGCCTGAAAACCGTCAGAGAGCTCAAACCAGGCTGGCAGAGTGAGGTGGGTAGTGTTGGCGACAGGGGCACCGGCATCTATGAAGTGAAAGATATCGCTCAGGTTACCCGCATGACACTCGAAGAATACCAGCAGGCGATCTGGGATTCCGCTCCTGGAACGAATGCGGGAAAAAGAAACGCGTCTAACCTGTTAACAGATAAATCTATTGAAGGATTCCTCAAGGAATCCGGCATAATGGCCTTTGCTGAGTATCAAGCTTTGGGTTTAACTGCGGCAGGCAGGAAGAGACAGCAGAGACTCCGTCAGAAAGCAGCGATATATTACGCCCCCTTTGCCGAGAAGTCTGAGCTTCAAGAGATATTTGATACCAACGATCCTGCCCAAAAAGCTTTGAAGATCTTGGCATTTTACGATAAACACCCCCAGTGGCAGGGCCGCCTCGATGAGTTTATTTCTTCAATAAACAGCCTTCAGGCCGCCGTAGAAACCATAACAAAACAGTTCAGCGATATCAAACAGGCCAAAAAGATAGCGGCAGCGATGGCTGGCGATATAATTGCGAGCCAGCAAATATCCGGTTTATTGAAACGCCTCAAGATAAGAATCGTGTTATGGAGTGTGGCTAGGCTCGCGGTTTCGCGCGCCCCGCCTGCCGGTATCGCGACAGTTGAAAATGTAATCGACCTCGCCAACATCCTTGCCCACGCGGCCTGGAACCTCACCCACAGCCCCCAAAACTTGCTGATGTCAGATATTACAAACAATCTGCCAATGCTTGTAAACGGAAACCTTGCTATAAAACCTTATTCCGAACAGGAATCAACAACGAGGTTGAACTCTGCTCTGGAGGCTATGAAAACAGCCAGAGGCAGGGCAAAGATCCTGCTTCTTGAGTCCAAACAAGGTAAACTCTCAAGGGATGAAAAAGCATTGTCAGAGATAGCGGATAATATAATAAAAGGTTTTGAAAAGGCAAAGACGATAGTAGACCAGGTAAAACTGCAGGTCTTTATGATGAACATAGAGAAGTACAGGGATATATTCGTCGCAACCAACGGTTACGCGGGCATAACGTATGTAGACCTGATAGCATGGATATTTATAAAGAACGAAACCCTTTACAATTCTCACATGGCATTCCTCAACAAGCATGGAATGAAGCTTATAAGCGTCCTTGATGCCTTAACGATAGATGAGGTCAAAGCCCTGGCTGACGAAGGGATATATATACTTGGCAGTTATACTGACCAGCTTACAACGGACAACGCCGAAGAACTGCAGTCAGTGATAGACGGGAATATAAAGAACGTTGCCAATGATATTGATGAAGAATTACTCCAACAGCCTATAGCTCAGTACTCCATGTCAAAGCTTCCTGAAGAGGTAAAAAGCAAAGTAGAGCAGGCCTCATCAGGGATAGATGCCAACAACGAATTTTTAGCTAACCCTGCCGCTTTTATAGAAAAAACCATAAAAAATAGCTACGAAGGAACGCAGGCGAACAATCTGATAAACGAATTCAAGACATCAGTATATTCCGATGAACAGGGCAAGAAGGCATTCATAAAGGATTTCAAAGAGGCGCTCGCTCAGAAATATGAATGGTTAATAAAAGCGGTGATACCGGTAGACAACAAAGCTCCGCTCGCCTTCCTGGATGAGTTGTTTGACAACGAAGCAGCGTATAAAGGCGAAGAGCACG
>CAZSIW010000311.1:0-3205 GCA_964606755.1 uncultured Elusimicrobiales bacterium
GAGCGTGCTGTTCTTACCCATGAAATCGAAATTAAAATAATTCAACATCCCCGGCATTACCAGGCCGTCATATTGGGTAATTGCACCACCTGCAGGAGCCTTGGTTTCAATCTTATCAGTCTTGCCTGAAAGCTGGCCATCATATCTTTTATTATTTAGATCGATCATAGGGCCGCTGGGACTAAGCGGGCTTTTCTGCTGAGCATATTGTTGCTGTGGATGAAGAACGGCTTCGGGTTCGTTTACCAGCCTGCCCCGTACTTTCGATAATTGAGGGACGGTTGGAAAGGTCGCTTTAGATCCGGAAAGCGCTTTAGCGACATTCGTAAACATATTATTAAAATTGAAACCGTCGGGAGGCGGATTACCCCTAGCGGCGGCCTGTTTAAACAGATTGTCCCTGCGTGTTTTAATATCATTCAATTCTGTTGTGGTATCCCCAAGAATTTCATGAATGACTTTTTTATCCGCATCGGTTAGCGTCGGGTAACCGCCATTGGCGTTCAATTTTGACAGGAGATTTTGAACAGAAGCTAGCTCGTTCATATTAGACAACTGTACCTTTTCCAATTGCGCTTTGCTTTGAGGAGGTACCGAAGCATAAACACTTGAATTCTTATAGTCTTCAAAGGATTTTACGCTATTACTTAAACGGGCATCTGCTTGTTCCAGGATAGCGCCCCACCGGGCTGTGTCTTCCTTATTTAGTATCTGGTTATGATCAATTTTTGCTGCGCTGCCCTTCATCCAGTCGATATCCCGGCTGACCTTTTCCTGCGCGCGCGCAAGAGGTTCGAGCTGGGTTATCTCCGCGACCGACAAACCGCCGGTTATGGAATTTGGCAAGTGATCGAATATGACATCGGTATTGATACCAAGCTCTTTAACCAGGTTGTGGCCCGCGCCCATGACGCCGTCTTCGTTGCTTTCGATCTTCATGACAAGCCCGTGAAGGGGTTCAAAAAATGAACTCGCCCATTTTAACATTTCGATCTCTAGGCCGACCATGTGCAAACCTTCCAGGCTGAAAGCGCTGAGCCCTTTCTTCCAGATGCTCACGAAGGTTTTTTTACCGTCTTTATCTTCTTTCACTATGCCATATCTGAATACCTTCCCGAAGGCTCTCAGCATTAGCCGCATACTTTTCAATATGTTTGACGGTTTCTCTGCGGTCTTCATTTCCTTATAGTAGGTCTTAGCTCCGCTCACCAGAGCCAGTATAACTGACAGTGTATATGAGCTCATGATCCCGAAGACAGAAAACAACTGAACGAACGCCGCCCCGATGGCATGCCCCTGGAGGAACGGCACGACACCGTGCAGGAACGGCACATAGTTCAGCACTCCCAGGATATTCCAGCTCATAAAAGAACTGAGCCAGGTAAGATGCGCTGTCGGGTCTAGAGGAATACCGGTACACGCCGCGAAAAGAGTCCCGGCGGAAAAAAGAATTATTGTGACAGCGCTCAGGAGTATGGTTCTGCCGACCGTGCTGTAAAACAAAAGCGAGAGGCGTTTTGCCAGGAAAGACCAGGTAACCAGAAATGGCATCAAAAACGGCACTGCAAAAACTGTAAGGGCGCCGCTTCTTGAGACAAGCGTCCCATCGGGAGATGATTTGTAAAGAAGACCTGTAAGTATATTTTCTGCTCCGAACTTCTCGAAGAATGTTTTGTCCTTATGGTTTTCAGCGGGCGCATTTTTGTTCTGAAGCATGCCGAACCAGACTTTTAATAATTTATCAACAGGTTGAAAACCGAAGCTATACATGGTTTCCGCCAATCCCAGAGGAAGACAGAGCAGCCCGGCGAATTTTGAATGAGACTGTTTTAAAACCCCGGCCTGATGTTTATACCAGGCGAAGGGTTTTGATAGCGTCTTTAACAGCGGAGAGTCAGGAAAAATCAATTTTATGAATTTAATGATAACAGTCAGCATCGTGAGCAAAACAACTACGTTAGCCGTGAATTTGAATGACCACGCTAACGCCTTGATCGCGGGAGCAGCGGGCCCCGCGAAAGCGGCCAGGCTCGCCAGGCCCGCGCTGACAACAGGTAGCAAAAAGAACGCCCCCAGACTTGCCACAACAATAAGACCGATGCCTATCCAGGCTTTGACCGGCAATACCCAGAGTTTACGGTTTAATAAACCATCGAGCCCTCCCAAGAGCTGGCTTTCTTTTTCGTCACTTATTCCATTGATATTGCGTTCGATATTGTAGGGTTTACCATCCACCGAGGCGGTAAACCTGTCTGGGGTGTCTTCGGCTTTGATGTCAAAAGTACCCGGGATCTTATTTGTTTCCATCCACGCGTTAATGTTTTGCTTTACGGTGGCTGCATTTTCTCCGGCCGTGATCTCTTCTTCCGCTTGCTTCAGGGCCAGAGAATCATTCAGATTTTTTGAAATGCCTAAGTCATCGAGGGCCGGCGCAAACGAAGAATCCAGCAGGTCCTGTGCAGAAAATTTATCAAGAAGCATTTTTTCATAAGCGTCCCCGCTATTCGGCTTGGTAGCATTTGGGGTTATAGTCAAATACGAAATGCCTTTATTTTTCAATGATTTTGTCAGGTCGTCGGTATGAAAGCCTCCCGTGACCACTATGTATATATTCTTAAACTTATCGAAGCGGTTCAATATTTGGGTAAAATCAGGCCCGGTCGATGGAAAGACAGATTCGTTATGTTTAGCATTATATCTGTTAAGCTCATTGTCTAACATCTCAGAAAATATCCTGCTTCTGTCAACGTTTGTATCAAAGAACCGGGAGATCTGGACCTCGTTCTGGTCCATTAACTTTAATACTTCGTTTCCCCAGCCGTCCCCGCCGGCATACTTATCGATAAGAACCTTGAATCTGTTACTGTTCTGGCTGAAGTAGTTGAACTCCCGGGGGGTCATTCTAATTTGCAGGAAACCGGATAATAGTTCTCCCATCTCCGACAAAAACAAAACTTCCCTATCAAGGAGAGTTTCCGCGTATTTGTTCAGCACATCGTGGACAAAATCATTTTCTTCATCTGCCAGACAGAGAGGATTGACAGACTGGCTCAATCTGATGTAATTAAGGAACTTATCCAGGTTCGGATAGTTATCAAAATACGGAGCATATATTCTCGACACTTCTGCAAGAGCTCTGTAATACTCGCTCAGCGAATTTGTCTTGCCCGCTTTTCCCATAAGCTTATTATAAATACTGAACGGG
>CAZSIW010000312.1:0-3186 GCA_964606755.1 uncultured Elusimicrobiales bacterium
CTTAACCTTTGTTTCTCTCCTATGCTGTAAATATTTATTTGCAATTATTTTTAGACGAGCAATTCCCTGAAGCAAAACCTGACTTTATTCTATATCGTATTGACAAATGCGATACAATAATTTATACTATAGTTGAATCACGATAAGAGGCTACACCTAAGGTTCGTCCGAAGGTTAATGCCTCTTTTTTTTTATTTATATTCCAATTTTTCTTTCAAACCATTCATAAAATCAATATCATTCATAAATACTCTTAAAAGAGAAGAATATTTATTGCGGTTTGGGATAAGTAGTTTTAGGAGTTTATTTTTCTTTTTTAAGTAGTCTATAAGGCAAGAAAAATCCCCATCACCTGACACAATAAGGCCTCTATCAAATTGCTCAAGCTCTATCATAACTTGAAGGACAAGCTCTGCATCAACATTTCCTTTGTATTTACCATCGGGAAGTTTCAGGGTTTTCTTAAAAACAAGTATATATCCATATTCTTGAAGTGCAGTGTATAAATCCTGATTCAGTTCTATGAAACCAACAAATACAAAAGCTTTCGTTATTTTATATTTATCTCTAAGATAAATACGAAATCGTTTAAAATCAAGTTTCCATCCCTGTTCGCGTATTGCAAGGTTTAAATTTTGACTGTCAATAAAGGCATAATTGTTGCATTTATCCATTTTTTACCCCTGTTAAACGTTATTCTATCTCTTTGCATGGGTGAAGTCAAGAAAAAGCTATCAACCTGCTTTTTATGGGAAATTTTCCTATAGGAACGGAGAATAATATCAAGCTTCGTTTTCCCCGTTGAACCTATCTCTGAGATTCAATAAAAGTTTGTCTAAAGTTTGTCTGTTACCCGCCAAAAACATACAGAAACACTCAGAAATAGACAAAGAATTCAGGGTATTCAAGCGTATCAAAAAGTGATTGATTTATGAATGAAAAGGAAAGGCAGGTGAAGGGCTGATTTATTGATTCGTAGTCAAACGCTCTATCCAGTTGAGCTATGGGCGCATTTTTTCTAATTCTATTAACAATTCAAGCATATTTTACACTAAAATTATAGCAAATTTGATGGTATACACTCAAGCAATAGTCAACGTTGGGAGATTTTTGTCCGAATAGGACAAAAGTAATAAATACCTCAAATCGACTCTTCTGTAATAATTCTTTTTGAGGCGGGTTTACTTGGACAGGGCCTTGGGTTCCATCAGCGCTCCGGGAGGTAGAGGCTGAGACTGTTGAGGCTGGAGCCTTGAAAGGATAGAAAGCCTCTCCTGAGCCCTCTGCGCCCAGCCCGTGTTGGGATACAAATTCGCCAGCTTTTCGTAATTGGAGATCGCCTCGGGGATGGACCTTTTTATCTCATACACGCGCGCCAGAGATTCGTATGTTTTCGCGGCAAGAAAATGGTCGGGATATTTATCAAGGAATCTTGAATAAGTTTTTATCGCGTCGTCGACTTTGCCTTCGTTTTCCTGAACTGTCCCCAGCATGGAGAGAGCCAGGGGAACGAGCAGTTTCGGTTTGTCTTTATCGGCAAGCGGCGCGAGCGTATTCTCCGCAGCGAGAAAATCCTGTTTAGAAATGAGATAATTAGCCTTTATAAGTCTTGCCTGCGCTGCCACGTCAGAGCTGGAGTATTTCGCTATTATATCGTCAAGCATAGCCATTCCCTGGTCCTGCTGGCCCTGATAAAGCTGGGCCTGGGCATAGGCCAGCTTGTCTCTGGCTGTGCCCTGCAGCGTGCTGTACTGCACGGCAAAGAAAATGCCGAGGATCAGAACGCCGAGCACCGTTGCCAGAGCGGTAAAAAACGTGTTCCTGTTATTTTTTATCCATTCTAACGAAAAGATTATGATCTCATTCATGTCTTTTTTGTCGGAAAATACTGCCATCGGTCTCTCCTATTTTCTCACCGCGATCTCAAGCGCGCAAGGCTTGCCGCGTTTTTCAGGATCGTTTCGTAATCTGATATCTTAAGCCCGCTTTTATCGATCACATTTTTTATTTTCTTCATATCCATCAAGTCGTCCGGCCCATGAGTATCCGTGTTGAGCACAAGTTTCGCGCCGTGCCTGAGCGCGAGTTTTGCCACGTGCCCGTTAGTCCTGTTGTGCCCGCTCCTTGTGGTCAGCTCCAGGAGAACGCCGTTCCTTGCGGCTAACTTTGCCTCTTCGTCACTTATAAAACCGGGGTGCGCCAATATATCCGCGCCGGACAAGACCGCCGCGCGGTTCGTACCCGGCGGCACGTTCTCAGCCGTGGTCTCGCCGTGCACCACAACTATCTTCGCCCCAAGCTTCCTGCATTTTTTTACCATTGCTTTTATCAGAGCCGGGGGAACATACGTAAGCTCTATACCGGGAAGCACGGTTATCTTGTAATGTTTTGACAGCTCCTGGCAGACTTTTTTTATTCTGGGAATAACGAAGTCAACTGTGGATATATCGCCGTGATCCGTTATCGCTAGGACATCGTAACCGTTGAACTTAGCGCGGTAGATGAGCTCCGATGGCAAAAGCACGCCGTCAGAGAAAAGCGTGTGAGCATGAAGATCTATAAATTTTGTTTCTTTCATTCTTGTTGTATACCCCGAGTCCCTATAAGGCGGGAAACGCTAACACTACTACAGGGAACTTTGCCTTATTACCGATTAAAAGAACGCCCCCGAGCGGAATTGTTGAGCTCCGAAAATTTAATTTCATCGGCGAAATCCCGCGTAGGCGGGAAACCACTAACAAAACCATCGAGAACCTTATCCCATTATCATGCGAAAGAGCGCCCCCGAGCGGAATTGAACCACTAACCTTGTCCTTAGGACGGACCTGCTCTATCCAGTTGAGCTACGGGGGCATTACAGCAGCATATCGTATATAGTATATCGTATGTCGTGAAAAACAAAAACTAATATTTTATGAGAGAGAAAATGTCGTAACCTTTCAGTTTGTCACGGCCGTTCAAAAAACCGAGTTCAATTATGAACCCGAGCCCTACTATTTTTCCGCCCAGTCTGTTGACCAGGTCGATGGTGGCGCTCATCGTACCGCCGGTCGCGAGAAGATCGTCTACCAGAAGCACGTTCTCGCCCGGAGCAAACGCGTCTTCATGCATCTCAAGCGTGTCAGTACCGTACTCAAGCTGATATGTCGCCGAGATAGTTTTATAGGGAAGCTTTCCCTTTTTTCT
>CAZSIW010000313.1:0-3160 GCA_964606755.1 uncultured Elusimicrobiales bacterium
TTTTTCTTTTCACCCGGCCATCATCAAAGCATAATTTTCAAAGGTAATTTACGGACCTATTGCCTCATAAATAAATGTTACCGAAAGAAGGAGGTAACCGGCAATCTTTTTTTATTGACACAAAATGGCATTTCATTATACATTTTTATAAAGAAGCAAATTATTATCTGTTGCTTCAACAGACGGCTTATAAGTATTCATGGCCGCAGTCTTCGCACTTGATTCTGGCAAAACCATTGAAGAGATTGCCTCAATCCAAAACCCCATGCCGTACCCTGTTTGACATGGGGAGATGTACTTGGTTGCATATTTTTTGCGGTTTCAGTTAGATCGTTATTTTAAGCAAAAAGCGGAAAATGAAGATCGATTTTGAAGATAAAAACGCAGAAGCTTTATCGCGATTGGGCATTTGGGTTTCAATCGAGCAGTCGTAACATGAAAGTAACTCACGGCATATAAAATGACAGAATCATGGCATGGGAAAAGAGACAAGATGCCAAAAGGGACAGGGGTCAAGGTAAGCTATTACCACCATAGCAAAGACGCCCCTGTCGGCAATCCCCAAACCCTGTTTTTGAGTACTAAACTGAACCGTCCGGCGCAGGAAGGTAAAAGCATTCCTCGGCCACGCCTCGTCTCGTACCTGGATGCCGGTCCGAGAAAAAGGGTTACACTTATCTCGGCGCCTGCCGGATTTGGCAAAACTACTCTGGCTGCGCAATGGCTTAATCAGACCCGGCGACTTTCAGCCTGGTTATCACTAGACAGTAACGACAACGATCTGGAGCGTTTTCTCATGTATGCCATTGTTGCCATTCGAACCGTTGTCCCGGGGTTTGGATCCGGCATTGAGCCTTCACTCTCTTCAACCCACTTGCCGCCGTTGGATTATCTGGCTGATGCAATTGTTTCCGAACTAGTGGCGCTTAAAGATCCGCTTGTGCTGGTACTGGACGACTATCATACGATCTCCTCGACTGCCGTGCAAAAAATCCTGGGTCGTATGGTGGAATACCTGCCGGATACCCTGAGCCTGGTCATTCTTACGCGCATGGATCCTCCCTGGACACTGGGAAGATGGCGGTCCCGGCAGTGGCTAAAGGAGTTGAGGGTTGACGCCATTGCCTTCACCGAAGAGGAAACACGCACTTTCTTTCAAGAGTATGCTCTAACGGCGGGGAGTGTCCAGATGATTCATAAGCGGACCGAAGGATGGATAACCGCCCTTCAACTGGTATCGTTGTCGCTCGTGGATACCGAAGATCCCGAGCAATTCGTCAAAAGGTTCTCGGACAGCAACCGTATGATCATCGACTATCTGATGGACGAGGTGATCTCGCCTTTACCGTCCAACGTCCTTGACTTTCTTGCCGTGACAGCGACGTTGGACCGCTTCTGTGCCCCCCTGTGTAACGCTCTGCTGGCGGATGGGCCTGACAGGCAAGACAGCCGTCAGCTTATCTCGCTTTTGGAAAGGGAAAACCTTTTCCTCGTGTCGCTCGACAGCGAAAGATGTTGGTACAGGTACCACCATCTTTTTCAAAATCTTCTCCTGCACCATCTGAAGAAAAATCTTTCACAGGAGCGCCAGACCTGGCTTCATCTGCGCGCCGGGAAATGGTTCGCAAAACAGGGCCTGATTGAAGAGGCCCTGCAGCATTTTCTCGCCATCGGCGAAGTGGATGCCGCCGCCAAGCTGGTTGAAGAGAATTTGCATGCCACCATTGACGAAGATCTGTCCCGTAAGGTTCTGGGACGATGGCTGAAGATGTTTCCAAAGCCGGAACAAGAACAACGTCCTGCACTTCTGGTAGCAAAGGCCTGGGAGAGATCGGTGTATTGGGACTTTCCCGTTGTAGACACACTGGCAGATCGGGCTGAGGCCTTGCTCCAGAAGACCCCAGCAGGCGTTTCCGCCGCAAGTCGGAAATGCCTGCGAACGGACGTCGATGTTTTGCGCAGCTGTTGCCTGTTTTGGCAGGGGGATATAGCAGGCTCCCTCCGACACTCCCGGCGTGCGCTTCAGGGGATGTCGATTACGCACAATCACGCATACACGACAGTAAAAATATACTCAGCCGCTGCTTATGCGTGCAGTGGTAGACGAGAGGAGGCCCTTCAGCAACTGGGGCAATGCTTTGCAGAAGATGCCTTGAAAGGCGGCCGGAACGCGGCGGATATTCTTGTTTCCTATGGGGTCATGCTTTTGAGTGCCGGGGATCTGGACGCCGTATGCAGGACAGCGGAACAGATGTTGACCCTTCATGAGAAAAGTCCGTTACCCGACTATTATTACGGTTATGCCTATTATTTCCTTGCAATCGTTGCCTACGAACGCAACGCTCTGGATATCGCAGCCGATTATTTTGGCCACGTCCGGGAGATGCGCTATCGCGTTAATACGCGTTTGTACCTTGAGATTCTGATTGGGATGGCGCTTGTCGCCGAGGTCAAAAGCGATGGGGTCAAGGTCAGGCAATACCTGTCTGAAGCACGGATATTCGCTGTTGAAACACAGAATGCAAATTCCTTTTTGGCATTGAATGCCTTCGAAATTCGACAAGCGCTCCTTTCAGGCACAGTGCCTCCCGCACTACCGGCGCAGGTTCCCCTCTATGAAAGGAATATGTTCTGGCTGGAAAACCTCGCACTGCTCCGCGCCGAATATCTGATCCGTTACGGGTCATCGGATGGCCGGACGGCTCTTAAAGCCATCGAGAATGGTCTGAAAGAAGCACAAAAATATGATATCAAACCCCGGCTGATCCAATTCCAGGCCTTGAAAGCGTTGGCGTTTTACCGTTTCGGCAACCCTGATGAAGCGCTTCACCTGCTCGAAAAAACTCTGCGCATGGCGGAACCTCAAGGCCTTGTGCGGACTTTCCTCGATCGGGGCGCCCATATGGCCGCTTTAATGAAATTACTTTTAAAGAAAAATCCACGCTATTCTTATCTGCGCGGTCTACTTGCTGCCTTTGACCATGAACAATCACAGTCCGGTCATACTGTAGCCCGGCATGACGACGCCTCTGTAAAAGGTGTGACTGACTGCGCGGCCCCATTATGTCAATTAAGTAACCGCGAGATAGATGTAATGATCTTACTCGAAGAGCGCCTTTCAAGCAAATTTTTGCGAAGGCCGACGCCTGTAGAAATTCTT
>CAZSIW010000314.1:0-3148 GCA_964606755.1 uncultured Elusimicrobiales bacterium
AGCGGTCAGCCGTTTGATATCCCTTGCCCTGCGCGCCGGCATAAACCAGGACGAGATAATATACCAGCTCAAAGGCATCAGGTGCCCGTCACCCACGCTTGCCGAAGGCGGAGCAGTGCTTTCCTGCGCTGACGCTATCGCAAAGGCGCTTGAGAACTATGAACGGGACAAGATGAGCCCGGATCTTTTCAAGGAAGTGACCGCTGCCGAGAAGGCCCAGGCGCTGGAACACGCAGATGCAAGCCCTGAGCCCCACCACCAGCCTCAACTGCCCCAGCTTCCCGTTGAGTCATTAAATAAGAGAAACCTTGTGGGTTCGTGCCCGCAGTGCCCCGAGTGCGGCGAGATGCTGGAGTTCGGCGAAGGCTGCGCGGTTTGCCGCGGATGCGGATACAGTAAGTGCTGGTAAAATAGAGCTATCAGCTGTCAGTCGTCAGTCATCAGCCAAAGTCGTTTTGGCTTGTAGCTGATAGCTGAAAGCTGAAGACTGAGAGCTTATAAATGGTCAAACCCGATAGTTGGATAATCAAGATGTCGCAGGAAAAGGGCATGATTGAGCCCTTTGAAGCTTCTCAGGTCAGGGACGGCAAGATCTCTTTTGGTGTCTCCTGTTACGGTTACGATATGAGAGTGGCGGATGAGTTCAAGATGCCAGTAGCCACAACCGTAACGGATCCGAAGAACCATGCTTCCGCGGATTTCAGGGAAGTAAAGGCTGATTCGGGATACATCGATATACCGGCGCACTCGTACGTCCTGGGCCGTTCAGTAGAGTATTTCAGGATACCCAGGGACATCCTTACTATATGTTTCGGCAAGTCGACTTACGCGAGATGCGGAGTTATTGTAAACGTTACCCCTTTCGAACCGGAATGGGAGGGATATGTGACCATGAGCATATCCAACACCTCTCCCGTGCCGGTCAGAGTATACGCCAACGAAGGCATAGCCCAGGTGCTTTTCCTTGAGGCCAGCGAGGTCTGTACCGTCTCGTACGCGGACAAGAAAGGAAAGTACCAGGCTCAGAAGACGATAACACACGCGAAAATTTAAAAACAGTTAGCCAGTGCACCGGTTAGCCTGTTTGCCAGTTAAAAACTGGCCGACTGGCAAAACTGGCGAACTGGCGAACAAGTCATTGGAGGTTTTAACATGTCATTTTTTATTGGACGCGACAGGGAAGCAAGGCGGGCCTACGGGTTTGACGAGGTGGCCATTGTGCCCGGCGTTGTAACGGCTAACCCGGAAGAAGTTGATATCCAGACAAAGATCGGGCCTATCGCGCTTGAGATACCTTTTCTTGCCAGCGCCATGGATGGAGTCGTGGACGTGAATTTCGCGATAGCTATGGGAAAGCTCGGCGGTTTGGCTGTGCTTAACCTTGACGGCATACAATCTCGTTACGAAAATCCGGCCGAAATACTGGAGAAAATCGCAGCGGTCAACCCTGATGAGGCAACGGCTCTTGTCCAGAACATGTACAAAGAACCTATAAAAGACAAGCTCATAGCTACAAGGGTCGAGCAGATAAAAAAAGGCGGGGTCCGCGCCGCTGTCTCCTGTATCCCGGCCAATGCCGAGAAATTCGGCGCTATAGCCCAGGAAGCCGGTGTTGACCTTTTTGTTGTCCAGTCCACGGTCTCGACCGCAAGACACATTTCCACGGAATACAAATCGCTGGACTTCGCGAAATTCTGCAAAACGATGAAGGCTTCGGTCATAATCGGCAACGTTGTCGGTTATCAGTCAACCCTTGAGCTCATGGAAACGGGCTGCGTGGGCATACTTGTTGGCGTCGGGCCCGGCGCGGCCTGCACGTCCAGGGGTGTTCTGGGCATCGGTGTCCCGCAGGTCACAGCGACCATAGACTGTTCGGCGGCCAGGGATTTTTACTTTAAAAAAACCGGCAAGTATGTTTCGATCATAACGGACGGCGGCATGAGCTCTGGCGGCGACATCTGCAAGGCGTTCGCTTCCGGCGCCGACGCTGTGATGGTCGGCTCTGCTTTCGCGAAATCAACAGAAGCTCCCGGAAGAGGTTTTCACTGGGGTATGGCAACGCCTCACCACAACCTGCCCAGAGGCACCCGCGTAAGAGTGGGCGTAACCGGCAGCCTGGAAGAAATTCTTTACGGCCCGGCGAAACTTGACGACGGCACGCAGAACCTGGTTGGGGCTGTGCGCACCTGTATGGGCACTGTGGGAGCCACGAACATAAAAGAGTTCCAGATGAGCGAATTGATAATCGCGCCGGATATAAAGCACGAAGGCAAGCTGTTCCAGAAGGCGCAGAAAATTGGAATGTGCAAATAAGTTTGCCAAGCTGTCCCAGTTTCTATTACAACAGTGAGGTTTCGGCTCCGGCTTCGCAAACTTTAACAAGGTTTTAGAATGAGAAATACACCGATTGATAAAAAAATTGAAAATGGTATAAGTGAAGTTGATATTAATAGTTTTTCAGAGTTTTCGGGTGCAGCAAAGCATGTTGAATTGATGATAGATATTGGTCTAATAGAGCTAAAATGAAAACTGAAACAAAAGAACGGGAAAAAGAAATACTAGACGGAATAAAACGGGTTTTGTTGGAAGAATTAAATCCTGGAAGAATATTGTTGTTTGGATCAAGAGCAAAGAAGGAAACGAAAAGAACTCAGAACTCCGACTTTGATATTGCTGTAAGCGGTAAGATGCCTGAAATCAGTAAATTCAGCAGAATAAAAGATCGAATTGAAAGTGTCGCAGGGTTATACAAAGTGGATATTGTTTTTTTGGATTCCGTAGACAGCGGTTTCAGAGATGTTCTCCTTGAAGAAAGCAGGGTTATTTATGAACAAAAAAATTAAATATGCTTTAGACCAGTATGACCGGGCGGTGGAAAGGTTAAATGAAGGAATAGGTTCGGTTAAGGATGAATTACACAGAGACGGCGTTGTCCAGCGGTTTGAATTTACGTTTGAATTGTTGTGGAAGACTATAAAAATAGTATTGGAGTATAAAGGCATAACTGATAAAAAATATCCCAGGGATCTTCTGAAAGAAGCTTTCCAGCGTGGGATAATTGATGATGAAAAAATGTATCTAAGCATGCTTGAAGACCGTAATATGTTGTCCCATATGTATGGGAAGGAAATATCCGATCAGATATATG
>CAZSIW010000315.1:0-3137 GCA_964606755.1 uncultured Elusimicrobiales bacterium
TGCACAGGACTTTACGTACAGCACACTTGTTTACGGCGGAGAAACGATGCTCTCCGGCCTTTACGGCGCGGATATGGGATTCGAATGGTGGGAAGAACAGCACAAACAAACCGATAACCTGCTTGACGTCACAGGCATTGACAGGTCGAGGGTGAATAACGCTGTTTTTATGGAACGGAAATTCACGGCGTCTTCGCTCTCGATAATCCCGGGCCTGAGATATGACAACAGCTCAGCTTATGAAAGCGTTTTAAGCCCGAGACTGACGATGGTTTACAAATTGAGCGAAGAAATAAAATTTTCTCTGAACGCCTCAAGAGGTTTCAGGGCCCCGACTTTCGATGAGCTCTACTACCCGCAAAACATTTCTAATTTTTTCGGAACGACTTATGTAATGATAGGCAACCCCAACCTGAAACCGGAAGACGGTGTGGTTTCAGACCTGGGTGTGGAATATACGGGTAAAACGTTCAAGGCCAAGCTGACAGGATTTAATTCTAAAATTGACAACCTGATACCGCCCAACTGGACCCCTGTTTTTAACCCGGCTACAAACACCTATACTTACCAGCCCATCAACGTGGGTGAGGCGCAGATCCAGGGTTTGGAGGCGGAGCTGAGCAACAAGATCTGTGATGGTCTTTACCACAAATTGAATTATACTTATACCTACGCGCAGGATATCCAGAATAATGTTACACTTGCCTATGATCCGTGCGACAGGGTAAATTACTCGATAACCTGTATCCCGAAGCGCGACACAAAGATAAACATAATATCGCAGTATGTCAGTTCACAGCTGACGGGTTTAGCTGCCTCACCGAAACTTCCCGAATACGCGACCCTTGCTTTGCGGGTTACTCAACGCCTTGGCAGTGACCTTGAGTTGTGGTTCGTCGCGGACAATATCACCGAGACCCAATATCAGACAAGGCTGGGTTACCCGCTTCCCGGCAGGACGATCGGGGCCGGTGTAAAAATAACTTTCCTGGACTGATCCGTATTCCTTGGTACGCGGTGTGCGGGTAAAAGCGCATACCGCGTAGTTGTACTCAAAATTTGACATAAGTGTTGTATTAATCTAAAATATTTCAACTTAGGCGGAGCGAACATGTTCAAACAGATACCCAACGCGGAGTTTTATCATCTAATAAATCATGGCCCTTGCGTGTTGATAACCTCGGGAGATGGCAAGAAAAATAACGTTGCGCCCATCGCCTGGAGCACGCCAATAAATGATTCCCCGGCGCTTGTAGGTATCGCGTTGGCCGATTCTCACTACACGACCGAACTAATACTTAAGAGCGGCGAATTCGTGGTCAACGTCCCTGACGTGAGCCTTCTTCCCGCCCTGAAGATCGCCGGAGGTGTTTCGGGAAGAAAGGCAAACAAGTTTGAAAAAGCGGGCATCACCCCGTTGAACGGCGTAAAGACAAGGGTACCCCATATAAAAGAGTGCATAGGTTTTATAGAATGCAAGGTGATAGACAAAAGTAAGTACGACGGGGTTACATTTTTTGTGGGAAAAGTGGTATACTGTTCGGCAGAGAAGGGGTTGTACAATAAAGTCTGGAAAGAGAAAGCAAAAACCGTGCACCACATGGGCGGCAGTGTGTTCGCCGTTACCGGAAAAAGAGTTTAACAAAAAAATCGGGTAAAACATATAGGTTCTTAATTGAAAAAAATACTCCTTGCGGATGACGATAAAGAATATATTGACGGTTTTGCTGCGCGTCTAAGGTCCTACGATTTCGAGGTCCAGCAGGCTTACGATGGCGAAGTAGCTCTCGAAATACTGGAATCTTATAGGCCGGACCTGATCATCCTTGACATATTGATGCCGAAAATGGACGGGTGGGAAGTTTGCAGGCAGATAAAAACCAACCCCGATCTGAAAACCATACCAACCATTATCTTTACGGTCATGGGTAATGACGTTGAAGCGCTTAAGAGCTACAAATTCGGCGCTGATGATTTTGTTCAAAAAGATTTTGAGTTCGAAGCCATACTCGCCTCGATAAGAAGACAGCTTTCCAAACGAGATTAGACGGTAACACCCCTGTAGGACCACCCCTCTTGACAAATTATACCGCACTTGTTATAATATTAGCACTTAGGCTATAAGAGTGCTAATTTTACATCTAATCCCCGGTGCATAAACCCCGGGTTTAATTTTTGAGAGTAGCGCCACTAACATGAGCCCTGGCTTGAAGCCGAGGGTTCAGCAAGTCGAAGTTGATAGAGAATTTTATGCGCCAGATCAAACCGGAACTATTACAGGAAAGGAAAAGAAAGCTTTTACAGGCTGTAATACACCATTATATAAAGACAGCCAAACCCGTGGGTTCTAATGTCATCACCCAGGATTACGAGTTCGACCTCTCTCCGGCTACCATACGTAACCTTATGTCAGAGCTTGAAGAGGACGGCTACCTTACCCATCCGCATACTTCCGCGGGACGGATACCGACCGATAAGGGTTACCGGTTCTATGTGGATTCGATGATCGAACTTCAGAAGATGATGATCGATGAGGAAGAAAAGATAACAGAGGATTATTACGGCAAGATAAGGGAGCTCGAAGACGTGCTCTCGAAGACCTCAAGGGCCCTGTCGGTCCTGTCGCACTACACCGGGTTCGTTGTAACCCCGAAGCTCGAAAGCAATAAGTTGAAATATATTGAAATATCCAAGGTCTCTGACTCCCAGCTGCTGGCGATATTCGTTACCCATACGGGGCTGGTCAGGCACAAGATAATAGAAGCGTCTTTGCCCGCGGAGAGGCTTGAAAAGATCAATAATCTCCTTAACAAGAGCCTAAAGGACCTGACCCTCTCAAATGTCAAACAAAAAGTATATGAAATTTTAAACGATTATGAAAAGGAACAGCTTGAAACCATAAGCATAGCCAGGAACCTGAGCGGCCGGCTGTTCGATATAGAGGACGAGATATATCTTGACGGCACAAGCCAGGTCCTCCAGCTGCCCGAGTTCCACGACTACGAATCAATGCGCTGCCTGCTGTCTATCAGCGAAGATAAGGACAGGTTACGGCACATATTGAGCGACAACGTGATGGAGAAGGGGCTGAACGTTATAATCGGTTCCGAGGCCGCCTGCAGCGAGCTGTCACAGCT
>CAZSIW010000316.1:0-3134 GCA_964606755.1 uncultured Elusimicrobiales bacterium
TTTTTCACGGTTGCGGCGTCAAACCTCCTTTGTTTAATTATTTCTTTATACCCTTTGTCTGACTCTATGTACAGTTTTAATATGGCGTCGAGAACGCTGTAGGGTGGCAGGGAATCGCTGTCTTTCTGGTTCGGCCTTAGCTCCGCTGTGGGCGGCCTCTTTAGTATACTTAAGGGTATCGGGTACTTACCAACCCTGTTCACATAAGCGGAAAGGTCGTAAACCAGCGTTTTGTATACGTCTTTTAATATATTGAACCCGCCTGCCATATCTCCATAAAGAGTAGAATAACCGCAGGATACCTCGCTCTTGTTGCCTGTGGACAAGACGAGCCACCCGAACTTATTGGAAAACGCCATTAAGATATTCCCTCTTATGCGCGCCTGCAGGTTCTCTTCAGCGATATCCGGCTTGAGACCGGAGAATTCACCCTTGAGTTCGTCCATATAAACATCGAATATCTGTTTTATCGGTATTTCCATGAGTCTGATCTTCAGGCTTTTCCCGAGTTTGACGGCATCGTTGTAGATCTCTTTTGACGAATAAACCGAAGGCATTGTAACTCCAACGACATTTTCGCGGCCTATTGCGTCACACGCGAGCGCACAGGTAATAGCAGAGTCTATGCCGCCGCTTACACCTACCACTACCTTTTTAAAACCGTTCTTTTTGATGTAGTCTCTTGTTCCTGTTATAAGAGCCCTGTAAATCTCCTCTAATTCCGTTATCTTTTCAAAGTTTCCACTATTATTAATAGGAGGCTTAACGCCGGCCTTGATACTACCCAGCCTGATACTAGAGGCGTTCTTTCCCCTGTCTTTACATTTGTAATCGTAAAAGATGAGATCCTCTTCAAAAGATTTTGCCGACACGTTGATCTTGCGGTCTGGGCCCACGATAAAACTGTTGCCGTCAAAAACCAGCTCGTCCTGGCCGCCGATCGTATTATTATAAAAGATGTGAACGCCAAGCCTTCTTGCCTTGGCGGACATGTAATCTACTCTTTGCCCTGTTTTGCCGGCATGAAAGGGCGAAGCCGAAATGTTAAGTACGAACTCCGCACCGGCCTTTACCTGCGCCTCCGTGACCCTGTCAAGCCAGATATCCTCACATATGTTTACGCCAAAAACACAGCCGTCAAGACTGAAAACAGGGATCTTTTCACCCTGATAAAAATATCTTTTTTCATCAAAAACTCCGTAATTTGGCAACTCTATCTTGTGATAAAGCGCAAGCTTCTTCCTTCCTTTTATAAGAGCGGCTGAATTCTGCGGCCTGCCTTTAGAGTTCGTTGTGATACAACCAAGGACCACCAGAATATCTTCGGGTATTTTAGAAATTATATGGCCCAGCGCTCTGGATGAGTCCTTTATAAAACCCTCTTTGAGCAGAAGATCTTCTGGCGGGTAGCCGCAAACAGAAAGTTCCGGGAAAGTGACAATATCAGCTCCGGCAAACCTGGCTTTGCCGACATAATCCAGGATCTTTTCGGCATTGCCGGAAAGATCGCCGACTGTTGTATTGATCTGTGCAAGCGCTATTCTCATAATTCTAGAGAACGTATCTCCTTAAAAGAAAAGAGCCCTTTCTTAGTTGTAGGTCATACAACAAAAAAGGACTCCTTTATCCAAACTGCACAACATTGTGCAGATACTATTAAAGCCAATATTAAGACCGCAGATTAACGTTTCGAGAACTGGAAACGTTTTCTTGCTTTTGGTCTTCCGGGTTTTTTACGTTCAACCATCCTGGGATCGCGGGTCATCAGGCCTTCTTTCTTAAAACCAGGTCTGGCCTTAGGGTCAGCTTTAATGAGAGCCCTAGCTATGCCAAGCTTTATCGCTCCTGTCTGTCCGGTTACACCGCCGCCATGAGTGCTTATTATAAAATCATAAGAGTTCGCCGAAGGATACATCTCAATAGCCCTGAGAGCATCTTTTTTGTGACGTGACAGGCCGCCAAAATAGTCGTCAAGCGTCTTGTCGTTGACAAGGATCTTGCCCGTGCCGGCAACAAGTTTTACTGAGGCTACCGCGTTTTTTCTTCTGCCGGTCGCCGTGATTGGTGAACTCTGGTTCATAGTTAATCTCCGTTTGTGATCTATTGATTTTCAGATTTTTTTGCGTTTGTCTGAGCCCCGTGCGGGTGGGTGCTGCCCCTGTACACCTTAAGCCTGGTCAACTGCACATGAGCCAGCCTGTTTTTCGGAAGCATGCCCTTGACCGCAAGCAGAAGCACTCTATCGGGATGTTTTTCCATAAGCTCTTTATAATATGTTATTGTGTCCCCGCCCGGATAGCCTGAATGCCTGAAATCCGTCTTTTGCTCAAGCTTATTGCCGGTAAGCACTATCTTTTCCGCATTTATAACAACTACCGAGTCGCCGCAATCGACGCTATTTAAGAAAATATTTTTATTTTTCCCGCGCAGGATGTTCGCCAGTTCAGTAGCGAGCCTTCCGAGAACTTTCCCGGAAGCGTCTATCAGGTGGGTCTGCCTCTTAATATCCTCACTTTTAGGCTGATAAGTCTTCGTATTCATTTAGGCCCTCACAAAAATAAAAAATTGCACCATGTATATCGATGCAGATTGGTTATTATAAAATATTTTATTGTCAAAGTCAAGCCTTGAGTTGGCAATCGTGCCTTCCAAGGTAACCTGAACCCGGGGAAATGCGTGTAAAAACTCATACCGAGCTGGAAATTGATGTCGCGCTTCATCACCGAAAGCGCTACTTCGCATGCAATAATAGCATATTGTGTGCCTTCTTTTAAACATCAACCCACTTCACCATTGCCTCCTTCCATGATACTCGTTGTATAAAAAAAATCACCCTGTTGAGAACTAGTCTCAGCAGGGTGAATAACACATATCCGCGTTACAGTCTCTATTTTTTTACCATTCTTTTCCGCCCCTTCTGCTTCCACCCCCGCCTCTGCTCCCCGCCGGTTCTTTAGGACGAGCCTCATTAACGGTCAACGCGCGCCCCTTGAACATTTTGCCGTTTAAAGCTGCTATCGCAGCATCGGCTTCCTTCTTCTCGTCCATCTCAACAAAAGCGAACCCGCGTGATTGTCCCGTAAACTTGTCCTTAATAAGCTGAGTTGACTTTACTTGTCCGAATTCCGCGAACA
>CAZSIW010000317.1:0-3133 GCA_964606755.1 uncultured Elusimicrobiales bacterium
AAAAAACGAGCCCGCAAAGAAAGTGGTCATCGTATATGAGACAATGTGGAAATCGACAGAGAAAATGGCCAGGAAAATGGCTGAGGGGATAGCCGACTCCGGCGTTGAGGTGAAGTTGTACGATGTAAATACGGCCGACAGGACCGAGGCGGTCGGTGAGATGCTTGATGCAAAGGGTTTTCTTATAGGATCGTCAACCCATGACAACGATATGCTGCCGAACATCGCGGCTTTTCTGGAGTTCCTTAAGGGGTTGAAACCGAAGAACAGGAAAGCGGCGGCGTTCGGCTCGTACGGCTGGGCTGGCGGTGCGACAAAGGAGATAGAGAAAGTGCTTGGTGAGGGCGGCATGGAAGTTGTGCCGTCAATATCTTTTCAGTTCGTGCCCAACGATGATGAGATGAAGAAGTGCTACGAGTTCGGGAAAGAGTTTGCAAAAAATATAGCAGAGCGTTAAACGTATTACGTGGAACGCATCTTTGGGAGGATCCAATGAAGGCTTTAGTGTGCGCAGCATGTGGTTTCATCGCTTTAGACGGAGATGTTTCAGGCCCGTGTCCCGTGTGTCATTCCAAGAAAGAGATCTTCAAGGAAGTTGAGGACGCGATCGTTACACCCAGCCCGGCCACGGATAAAGTGGAGCTTAACAAAAAACATATCCCGCTCGTAAAGATCGTAAAGGCGTGCGGGCTTATACCGGACAGCGGCTGCACCGATGTGAGCGTTAAGGTTGGCGAAACCACCCACCCCATGCTTAAGGAGCACTTTATCATGTATGTGGACACCTATATTGACAAGAAATATATTTCCAGGGTATTCTTTTCACCCGAGAAAATGAACCCGGCGGTGGGGCTTCATCTAAAGGTTTCAACCGGAACTTTTCAGGCGATAGCAAAGTGCAACCTTCATGGCGCGTGGCTGACCGAGACAAAAATCTGACACGGCAGGTTTCAGGTTACAGGTGACGGGTTCCAGGATTTCTGCTGGCACCTGAAACCTTACACCTGTCACCTGATTTTTATAAATGAAAACACTAAAAGGCATATCAGCGGCATCCGGCATGGCGGAAGGTACCGTATGTTGTTATACGAGCAGGGTCGAAGAAAAGATCCCGCATTACAACATCAAAAACGGCCAGGTGCAAAGAGAGATAAAGCGCCTTGAAGAAGCGTTCGAGTTCGCAAAGAACGAGATGCGGCGGATGATACAGGTGTCGGAGGCGCAGTTCGACGTAAAAGCGACCGACATCTTTAAAACGCATCTTGTCATACTAGAGGACGTCAGTTTCTTCTCGAAGATCCGCGAGGCCATAAAAGAAAACAAGATAAACGCGGAACACGCCGTCAGCGATGTCTTTGACTCCTATATAAAAAAATACGACACTCTTGAGGGGCATTTCAAGGAATTGACGCACGATGTGGTCGACACACGGGACAGGCTGTTGAACGCCTTCGTCTCCGAGACCGGCCATTTCAAGTGTGAGATAGGCGACCAGCGCCCGGTGATAGTTGCGGCCGAGCGGCTCACGCCGTCAATGGTGTTGAGCATCCCCAGGGAACACGTGCTTGCTTTTGTTACAAAGGAAGGCGGGTTCACCAGCCACGCAACCATACTCGCCAGGTCCTACGGCGTGCCGATAATATTCGGTATAGACGTGGAAAAAGAGCTGGACTGCGGTATGCATGCCGTGGTGAACGGCTCGCTCGGAAAGGTGATATTGGAGCCCGATGAGGAAACAAAAAAGTATTACGAGGCCAAGATTGACAACCTCAAAAAGAAAAAGCTCGTCTGCCTGAACACAAAACACAGCCACGCGCATACCAAGGTCGGCAGCGCGATCTCTCTTAAGATTAACATAAGCGTACCCGAGGAGTTCTCTCTTATAAACGAGCTTCCTCATGACGGGGTTGGTTTGCTGCGGACAGAGTTCCTTTTCATTCAGAGCGAAAAACCGCCCACGGAAGACGAGCAATATAGGGTCTACAAACAAATACTTTCGCAGGATGACAGGCCCGTCACCGTAAGGATACTCGATCTCAGCAACGATAAACTTCCCGCTTACCTGGAATCGTTCGCGCGTGAGCACGGCGAGGTTGTTTTCAGAGGCGCTATCGCGGTGGATGTTTTCAGGGACCTCTATCTCGCGCAGTTCAAGGCTCTGTTACGGGCCAACGAGAACTCGAATATGAGACTGCTGTATCCCATGGTTGCCGATCTGAGCGACCTGAACACTTACCGCGGGCTGCTCGAAGAAGCCAAAAGAGAGTTGAAGAAGTCCGGTGTCAGGTATTATGACAAAGGTCTGCTCGAAGGCGTTATGATAGAAACCCCGTCGGCGGTCATGCTCTCCGGGAGCTTCCTCAAGGAGGTTGATTTCGTCAACATCGGCTCCAACGACCTCCTGCAGTACACGCTCGCGGCGCCCAGGGGAAACCAGCTTTCCGAGAAACGCTATCATATACTCCACCCTGCCCTGGCGAAGTTTATAGAGATCGTGGCTATAGAGGGAAAAAAGGCCAAAAAAGAAGTGTGTCTTTGCGGCGAGCTCGCGTCGTTCGAGGAGTTTTACCCGCTTATGCTGGGCCTGGGGTTGAGGAGTTTCAGCGTCTCGGTGTATAAATTTTCTGATATCCAGTGTGAACTTGCCAATATCAGCGAGAACATAGATAAAGAGCTGGTCAGAGAGTTTTACAAGGCCGATTCAAAAGAAAAGGCCGATAAGTATTTCATGAAATATTTGTAGGGGCAGGTCACAGGTAGAGGTGAAAAGTTGCAGAAGCAGTGGGGTTAGATGGGTTCTGTCACCTGAAACCTGCAGTTTGGAGGATTTTATGTCAAAGAGTGTAAAAATATATGCGACATCTACGTGTCCCTACTGTTCGAGGTTAAAGGCTTTCCTGACCGGTAAAAGCATCCCTTTTGAGGTTTATGATATCGGTGTTGACTCCAGGAGAAGAAAAGAGATGATCGAAAAGTCCGGGCAGAAGGGCACCCCTGTGGTCGATATAGACGGAAAAATAATCGTCGGGTTCGACAAAGACGAGATCTCAAAAGAATTAGAAAAATAATATAGTCGAACGGCAGGTTTAAGGTTTCAGGTTGCAGGATTTTGTATTCTGACACCTCATACCTG
>CAZSIW010000318.1:0-3096 GCA_964606755.1 uncultured Elusimicrobiales bacterium
AGCATTTTACTATTTTACCTCTTTCCCAGGCTTCATCATCATCCTGGAAAATCAAATTGGTGGAGGTGGCCGGTATCGAACCGGCGTCCGAAAATGTTTCAGCCAGGTTCCTACAGGCTTGTCCGGAATTGTTGTCTCGTTCTAAGACTGCCTTCCGGCAAGGATCGTCCTAAAACCAGTTGCCGTTGTTGCTTCATCGTTGAACGACGGAACAAGCGTTCAAAGACTAACCTGCTCTTGACGTTTGACCCTCTTTAGCAGGTGTCAAGAGGCAAACGTGGCTACCTAAGCAGCCAGCGGCAGTGCCTGCGGCATCCAGTTATGGATACCAAGGTTGCCTAACGGCAATGTTATTTTGTCGTTTGTTATTTGGTCGATTTTTACCGAGCCCTCGACCAACTCGTGCCTGCCACCTGTACGTCTCCCATTTTCGTCGAGACCAATTCACCCCCAAATGTCGCGCCCGCCATAAATCTGGCGGATTTAATTTCGTCCCGCCACCAGCGGGACTCAATTTGGTTCGGCTCGAAATGTAAACCTCTCGCCTCACCGATCCCCGAGAGGGAACCTTGGGTTCCCTCATTCATCGGCGCTCAGCTTCGCTTTGCTGAACTCCTTCCTAAGAGGATAACTTCTTATTTTGATCTTTTTTTTCGAAAGAACTTTTGTATTGTTTCGCGGCATTGTTTTTCTAAGACATTATCCATTACTTTTATGCGATGGTTCAGTTTCTTGTTTGAGACTATGTTAAAAACCGAACCGCAGGCGCCGGCTTTCACATCGGGCGCGCCGTAAATTATCTCAGATACTCTTGCCCACACCATAGCCCCGGCGCACATTGCGCATGGCTCAACCGTAACATACAGTTTGCAACCGTTTAGCCTGTAATTTTTCAACTTTAACGCAGCCTGCCTTATGGCCTGAATCTCCGCGTGCGCGGTCGGGTCGTTAAGAGATATATTCTCGTTATGGCCCTTCCCAATGATCTTGCCCGCAAGAACAACAACCGCTCCCACGGGTACTTCGTCTTTTTTTAAAGCCTTCTTTGCTTCTTTTAAGGCTTCTCGAATGAAATATTCGTGAGGTTTAGCCATATTTTTGAGATCTGCGCCCAAGAAGATTTGAACTTCTAACCTTTTGATTCGTAGTCAAACGCTCTATCCAGTTGAGCTATGGGCGCATGTTACGTATATTCCTTCACAATTCAATCAATATTTGATTTTTCTATTATAGCAAATCCGCCGGAGTTTTCACAAGTTTGTCTAAAGTTTGTCTGTCCAGCCGGATTTGAGTAATCTGAGAGCCTGTTCAACTTCTCGATTTCTTCCCGTTTAAAATCGGGCGACAAGTGAGCATAATAGCTTTCAGTTACCCTAACGCTTGAATGTCCAAGCCACTTTGAAACCTGAAAAATGTTGACCCCCGCCATGACAAGATGACTTGCAAAACTATGGCGCAATGAATGAAAGTTGAAATCATTGATCTCTAGTTTTTTACAGGTCTTATCAAATCGGTGAGAAACATAGTCAGGGTGATAATCCCCGAAAACAAGTTCATTTGGGGCTTTGCCAGTACCGTACAAATCCCGAAGAAGGGCATTTACAACGTTGTTCATGGGAATGTGTCGTGCCTTGCCGCTTTTGGATTTGTTAACGTAAATGTCACGGATTGGGAAAGTGATATGCTCCCAACGTAAGGAACACAGCTCCCCTCTCCGCATTCCGGTATGTAAAGCACCTATGAAATGGGGATAAATCGTGTCGTTCCGGAGATAAGATTCAAGCCTTATTACTTCGTCTCTGCTTAAGAACCGAACATGAGCGTTTGGCTCTCTCTTTAGTTTCACCCCGTTTGCAGGATTAAAACCTTTAAACTTTTCCCAGAATATCATTTTGTTAAAAATAACCTTAACAAGAGAATGAAACCTGTCAACACTTGCGGAAGTTAATCCTTCCGCTTGCAGATAATTTCTCATATTCTGGATGTCCAGAGACGTAAAATCAACAAGCTTTTTTTCTCCGAACAGCTTATTAAGTCTTACAAGCAGGCTTAAATCAGACTTCCAAGAACGCTTTGAGGGCTTGGAATGTTTTTCAAAGAACAATTGAGCCGCCGCCCTAAAGGTTAGCTTTTTATCAGTGGAAAAACCTTTTTCAGTTTCCAGCCTTTCCTGAGCCTCACCACTGAGAGCGTCCGCCCTTGATTTGTACCGTTTTCTGAATCTTTTACCAAGATGCCAGAAATCGTATGTCCATGTTCCGGTTGAAGTGCGAAGAATACTCATGTTTGAGGCTCCTCGCCCTTCACCTGCTGAGTATAATTATAGCATTTTTGAACACCAAAAGGGATATACGTTTTCGCCTCTAACCATTTATCAATCAAACCCACGTCAAACCTCAGCCTATTGCCAATTTTGGTATAAGGAATCTGCTTTCTATATACCAGATCGTAAATAGACGCTATTTTGAGATTGAGAAAACTTGATAATTCAGTGATGTTTAAAAGCCGCTTTTCCATTGAGCCTATTTTCCTTTACGTTCCAGAGCCTCTTCAATTTTATCAAGCCTGTCCTTTAGCTCTTTCTGCTCAGTCAGCTTAATAGTATTTTCAATAACAGCCGAAGCCGCCCTAAAACGAAGGGCATCATCTTTTGAATCAAGTAGTGCCTGATACACCTCTATTGCCTTATTTAAGAGCATTTGAAGCCCTATAATAGCCTGATTATAGATTGTTTCCTGTTGCGCCCTTAATTCCATCACAAAATTGTTATCTTTCAGCCATAAATAGAAGGTTGCCCGCCCCACTTCTGCTTTCTTACAAGCCTTTTCAATATTGCCAAAAGAAATAATTAAGGGAATCAACTGCCTTTGTTTATCGTTCAATTTCTCCGATACGATCTCCGGAAGCTGAATTTCTGTCGTTTTTACCTCATTTTCATTTTTCATAGTGTCTATTCCTGTTTAGTTTTGTTTAATTTATCTACTTCTTCTGACAATTTTTCTCTGGTTTCTACATCCAAAACAGCAATAACGGTTCCATCCGCCCAGCATATAATAGATTTATCCTTACTCTTGCTAACACCCGCTTTTCTTTCAA
>CAZSIW010000319.1:0-374 GCA_964606755.1 uncultured Elusimicrobiales bacterium
CAGACGACGAACCTGATATTGTCGCGATTCTGAAAAGATATCTGGAAATAGACGGCTATTCAGTGACCGTGGCGCGTGATGGACAAGAGGCTCTGGACAGCATCAATGCGAACGAGTTCGACCTCCTGATACTTGACGTCATGATGCCCAAACTCAATGGTTGGGAAGTCTGTAAGAAGATCAAGGGTGACCCGAAAACGAGTTCCATACCGGTGATAATTTTGACGGCAAAATCCCAGGATGTAGACGCGTTGATGAGCTATGAGATAGGCGCTGATGAGTATGCAACAAAACCTTTCGATTATAATATTTTGTCCGCAATAATTAAAAGACTTCTCGCATAAAAAGTTAAAACAGTCAAAGAGAGCAATATA
>CAZSIW010000319.1:384-3087 GCA_964606755.1 uncultured Elusimicrobiales bacterium
TCGAATGAACAGAGGGTGTTTTTGTTAAAGAAAACAAGTGGTCATGGTTGCATCGGGTTGATGTTGAGCGGCTTAGCTATTGAACTATGTTTTGAATCAAAACCTTGCTCGGTAAAAATAATCGTGTAGGCACCATAGGTTTTAGGCGCCACTGCTCTAGCAAGGGTCAGAGATCGAGACGGCATTCAATTACCTTCTTTTGGATCGGAAGTTTGTTGATGTTTTTGTTGTCTTGAAGCTTTATCGTTAGAACTCTTGCTGAAAGAAGGTAAACCGAATTTCCACTGTCTTTCAAAGGTGATTTTTTTGTCGTACTCACCCATTGGGTTGTTGGTGTCAAGGCCATAGTAGCCTTTAATAAACAGATTCTTGGTCCATCTGTAAGAAAGTTCAAGTTCGTGTCTGAGATCGAGTTTGTTCTGGAAGTTGTCAAACGTTACGGAATAACCCAGAAGAACCCTGTCTGTCAGATATTTTTCAAGAGAATATTTCGTGCCCGCAAGCACATTTGCCATGGATGACGGGTCTGTGTCGGGTGACGGGATAGGTATCGGGGACTGGCTGTTGTTCGCGTAGCTGTTGCTGTAGTTAACTTTGAACGAATCCGCTAAACCACTTTTGATCAATAACGTTTTTGCCAGAGGCGTCGCAAGCGTTGAATCGAAAAACCTGACAAGCTGCCGTCTCACGTTATTGGTGGAATCTGAATCAAGAGATTGTATTCCCGCGGCTTTCTGCATTGTCTTGTCAGAGGCTAAAAGAGAGTTGTTCTTGGATATGAATCTGGGTTTTATCTCAGCTAATTTTGCCCTGTCTATCTGCAGTGTCACGGTATCGTAATCGTTTGAGTCCTGATCATAAATCTCGCACTCGCCTTCGCCCTGCAGATAAACATCGTTCTTAACAATGTCGAGATTTGCGCTTTTTATCTTAAAATCTGTCCCAACGTACGAAATACTTCCTCTCAGGGCTTCAACTTTACCGTCAACTGTAGGGTAGGCTCCTTTGCCGGTCAGTTGTATGCCGCCTTGAACGTTCACGTCTACTAGTTCATTTTCATACCACGTGTTTTCACCTGCCTTGAGTTCCAGGTTCCAGGTAACCTTGTCTATAATACCTTCCATTTTATCGTCATTTCCGGATGGTATGAGCGATGGATATGTGAAGTGTGTGTTGTCCAGCAGCGCCCAGCCGGAAATGGTAGGTTTGTTTGCGGGTCCGGTAAGTTTTATATCAAACCTCGGTTCTCCGGTTGAATTGTTCTTAAGTAGATCTATTTTCTGAGATTTAAAAAGCGCGGAAGGTATCGGCAGCTCCGGAACGACGATCGAAATCCCCTTGTTTCCTTGCGTTTTACAGGTGATGTTCAGGGTTTTCGGCATGAATTTATCAAAAAGAACATTACCTTCGATCTTCAACACACTTTTACCCGCTTTTGCGTCAAATCTGTTTATCTTAAGTACATTGTTCTTCATTTCCAGGTTTACGGTGAGGTTTTTCAATCTGCTCACATATCTGGATAAACCTATGTCCGCATCCTTCACTATTAGTGTCGCCAATATCTCTGGTTTTTTTGTCGAACCTTTTATCTTTAAGTATGAATCTACCCTGCCCTTGGCGGATTTGAAAAAATCAGTGATCTCCGGCAGTATTGCCAGGCTGCCATTCTCAAGTTTTGCCTCAAATAGTACGGGCTTGTCGGAAACGTTAATGAAGTTATTTCTGGAAAACGAGAAAGGGAACTTCCCCTTGCCTGTTATCAGGTATGCCTTATCTCTAGTAATTTTCAGGTTTTCTATTACCACATAATCCTTTTCGTTTTCTGCTCTTACGCTGGCAGAATCAAAAGGAATTCCTGATAATTCTCCGCGTGAGATATCAAGTGTGGCTTTCAGAAGCGGGTTATCTGGATTCCCCTTGCAGACGAGCCTTAAATTTGTTTTCCCTTCTATCCCGAAACCCAGACCGAGAATGTCGGCGAGTGCGGAAGCTTCCATGCCATTCCCGTTGAAGTCCAGCTCGAAATCCTTTTTCGATACATATCCGCCTGCACTTACGCGCATATCGCCTCTGTTGCTGAAGCTGATATTTTCGAACCTGATAATGCCGGGTGAACCAGCGTCTATTTTGCCTTCTACAGTGACGGGACTCTTTAATCTTGGATGGAATGTAATAATCCCATTGAAATAATCTATATTTAAAAATACATCACCGAGATTGAACTGGTTTAACCAGACCTTATTGGCCTTTACTGTCGAACTGATCGATAACCGCTCTTTTACAAGTTTCCAGCCGCCCTTTGCGTTCAATTTACCGAATATTTCCATGGTCCCGATCTTATAGTTGTTCAATTCTATTTTTATATCGAAATCTTTCTTCTTGAAATCTACAGCCGAACCGTTGGATATCTTTAATTCGGAATCGGAATACTTGATCAGAGAATTTTCCGCCGTCAGCTGGTTGTTCTCGTATTTAAATTTTGCTTCCAGGCTGTCCAGTTTCTTTCCGTTCAGCTTCAAGTCTGTTCCGGAAGCCTGTATGTTTAATTTCGGTGTTCCGAGGTAACCGTTTGCAAATATATACCCGTTTATTCTTCCGGAGAGTTTGTGATCAGTCCCGAACAGATGGTCAATTAAAGGCAGATCGAGAGCTTTATAGTCGATTTTAAGTCCCAGTAAAGGCCATACTTCGCCTATAACGCTG
>CAZSIW010000320.1:0-3080 GCA_964606755.1 uncultured Elusimicrobiales bacterium
TTTTTGATAGCAGACATATATTATCCCTTTTACTTAAAATTTTCTAAAACGGAGCTGAGTGTTTTTACCGCGATATCAACGTCTTTCTTTGTAATCACGAGGGGAGGCAGAAACCTTATTACGTTGCCCTGGGTGCAGTTGATTATAAGCCCCTTCTGCTGACATAATTCTACTATTTCTTTTCCCTCGAAAGCAAGCTCGATACCGAGCATGAGCCCGGTGCCCCTGACCTCTTTGATGAACGAATATTTGTCTTTCAGGGCCGCGAGTTTCTGTTTCAGGTACTGCCCGGTAACACCCACATTTTTCAAAATAGCCGGCGTCATCTGTTTTAACACCTCTTTCGCCGCGGCGCAGGAAACGAGGTTCCCGCCAAAAGTCGAGCCGTGGTCGCCGTAGCCGAAAACACCGGCATACTTCTCGTTGATTACTGTGGCACCCAGGGGAAGCCCGCCCGCCACACTCTTTGCGAGGGTAAAGACATCCGGCTTAACGCCGTAATACTGGAACGCGAAGAGTTTGCCTGTCCTGCCGAGCCCGCACTGGACCTCGTCGAAAATGAGGATGAGCCTGTTCTTGTCGCAAAGTTTTTTGAGCTCAACAAGGAATTTTCTCGTGCACGGGTAAACCCCGCCCTCTCCCTGTATCGGCTCAACCAGTATCGCGGCTGTTTTTTTGTTCAATACTTTCTTTACCGAGTCCAGGTCGTTTAGTATGGCATACCTGAAACCCTCCGGCATCGGCTCAAAACCCTTATGAAATTTTTCCTGAGCCGTCGCCGCGAGAGTGGCCAGAGTCCTTCCGTGAAACGAGTTTCTGAAGGTGATCACCTCGTATCTTCCGCCGGTCGAAGATCCCCATTTCCTTGCGAGCTTTATCGCGCATTCGTTGGCCTCGGCGCCGGAGTTGGAAAGGAACACCCTGCCCTTCATGCTCCTTTTGACAAGCTCTTCGGCGAACTCGGCCTGAGGCGCCGCGTAATAGTGGTTCGATGCGTGTATCAGGGTAGAGAGCTGCTTTTTTGCGGCGTTGACCACGGTGGGGTGGCAGTGCCCGAGGTTGGAAACGCTGATACCCGAGAAGAAGTCCAGGTACTTTTTCCCTTTCCAGTCCCAGACATACTGGCCCTTGCCCTTGACCAGAAAAAGGTTAATCCTCTTATAAGTCTGTAATATGTACTTTTTTTCTTTTTCAATAATATTCATTATCAGTCTCCTGAAATATTTTTAAATTGGTTGTCATGCCCGTGAAAACGGGCATCCAGATTTTTTTGATGGATTCCCGATAACGACACTCGGGAATGACAAACCAGGTCTACCTTTTAAAAACCGTTCCTCTTAACTTCGCCAGCCCGCAGGCGCCGTCAATGATGACCACCTCGCCGACGCCTTTGCCTATAGCCGACGCGCAGGCCTTCACCTTTGGGATCATCCCGCCGGTGACGGTGCCGTCAGTTATAAGGCCCTGGATGTTTCGCAGGCGTATCTCCGGGATCGTGTGCTTTTCCTTATCGAGAACACCGGGCACGTTGGTGACAAGTATCAGCCGCTTCGCCTTAAGCCCCGCCGCCGTTATCATGGCAACGGAATCGGCGTTGACGTTCAATGTCTGGCCAGACTTGTCTATGCTTAAAGAAGAGACCACGGGAAGGAACCCCGCCTTAACGAGCGTGCTGATAAGCTTCACATCGATCTCGCAGGGCTCGCCCGTAAAACCGAGCTCTTTTTTCCGTTTGCTTATTATGAACCCGCCGTCTTTCGCGGATATCCCTACCGCCTTTATCTTTCTTTTAAGGAGCTCGGCCACTATGGTCTTGTTCACCTTGCCGCTGAGCACCATCTCGACGACCTCAAGCGCCCTGTCGTCCGTGTACCTGAGCCCGCTGATGAACCGCGACTCGATGCCGGTCTTTTTCAGCCAGTCGTTCACCTCAGGCCCGCCGCCGTGAACAAGGACCAGCTTCGCTTTCCTAGCCATCAGGGCGAGCGCGTCAAAGAACTTTTTGACCGCCGCTTTGTCCTGGCCCAGGCTGCCGCCGAACTTTACCACCGTTATATCAGACATTCTCCGCTCCTGTTTTTTTAACCGTCGATTTCGGGCATTTATTTTTAAGATCGCAGAACCTGCAGGACTCCGTGTTCGGATCGAAGCTCTTCGTGTCCAGCTTTTTTCCGACTTCCTCGGCCAGCTTCACCGCGCCCTCTATCTGCTCTCTGCTTCTTACCGTATCCACTTTTTTGTTATGGGCCAGAAAATAATAGCTTAACACCGTCGGCTCCACCTCAAAACACACCCGCGCGGCGTGCGCGTACAAACTCAACTGCAGGTCTTTGTCGACGTCCTGCTGGGACCACATATTCGCGTGGGTCTTATACTCGATAAGCTCGTACTTGCCGCCGGGCAGTTTGTCTATCCTGTCGATAGTGCCCCTAACGAAGTATTTGCCCGCGCCGAACCTGAACTCTTTTTCGGTGCAGATGATCTCCGACTCGGCCTGAATGCTCTGTTCCCAGTACGTCTTGAGTATCTTTTCCCCCTTCTCAAAACACTCCTGGGCCGCCTGTGCGGAGTCGAAACCCTCGTTTACCCACGCCCCGTTGTAGCTTTCCATGAGCTCGTCAAAAGTTTTTCCGGAACGCCTGTGATAATCGTCCAGCGCCCTGTGAATGCTGTGGCCAAGCGAACTGCCGGGCGTGGGCGCGGTATACCACCTGTCCTCGTAGACAAGTTTATATTTGAAAGGGCAAAACGTATAGGCCTTGATTACCGAAAAACTTAGATCCATAATTAACCCAGAAATTATAACCCCGAAATTTACTCGCTTCGCTCGTGAAACTTGTCCAGCAAAGCTGGACGAAATTGAAACCGAAAAGCACGCCGTTAATTTCGCGAGCAAAGCGAGCTAATTTCGTCTTTGCCGTTCAATTTCGTGAGCGCAGCGAACTAATTTCGTCTTTGCCGTTCGCGCAGCGAACAAATTTCCCGGTTTAATTTCCTCTTCTCTTTATAAAAGTTACCAGCGTGTCGCCGTATTTCTCTACCCTGTACGCCTCGCAGCCTTCCGGGATCTCGATCGGCTC
>CAZSIW010000321.1:0-3053 GCA_964606755.1 uncultured Elusimicrobiales bacterium
ATATCGGAATTGCCACTTCGGCGGTCAGCTCCGTAAACCTCATAGCCTTTCTCCAACAAAAGTTTTGCAAGATAAGCCCCATCCTGACCTCTAATCCCCGTTATTAATGCCTTTTTAGCAGCCACTATATTCTCCTTTTTGATGAATATCTATCATCTGATTTTACTAATTTCTCGTTAAATAATCAATAATTTATTGCGTCCTGAATGGGTAAAATTCCTGTTCATGCGCCTTATTATAAAACGTCCCTGTTGAACCTTTAATGCTTAAAAGCCATTTTATCTCATCAACCTCAGTGTCAACACCGTTTTCAATCAGAGTTCTCCTGTCATATGTCAATTTCATATCCCAGCAATGCAAGTCTCTATATATGCGTATCTCCTGATTGTTCGTTCGATAACTTCTAAAACTGTCTACGGCGGTAGTGGATATCGTATAATCTATTTTCCATTTCTTTGTTGGCCAGAACCCGAAACTGAGGTTTATATCTATATCTTTATCATTAACATAGTTATAAAATGTTCCGAAGCTTGCGTATATGTTTGTGGGGTCCCCGTAGCTGAAATAGGCTTGAGCTGTCTGAAGGGAGTTCGGATAGAAGTTGCTTTGTTCCCGCAGATATAACGTATATAGAAATGCCGGCTGCCAAACCAGCTCATTTGTTATAGGAGTAAATCTCAGCTTCCAGTCATCAATATTGTCTACCCGAACGTTCTGAAAGTTGTACGAAGTTGAATTCCGCATTATCATCTTTCTTGAAAGATACACAACATCACTATATGTAAGGGTATTTGTTTCCTGGCCATAATCATTTGCATCTGAATCTATTTCCAGGCTGTTTAACTTAGACCTCAAGGCATAAGAGTGAAGAAAGTTCAAATCCAGCCATCTGGACGCTCGTATTCTCATGTTTAGATTGGAATAATATTCCGAATACAGAAAGTTATTGGCTACACTCTCCACTGACGTGGTCGATCTTTGAAACCAGTATTCCCTTACGCCAAGGGCAGGGGTGACGACAACTTTTCTGCCGATATTAATATTTTTTTTAAGGTTATAGTCGCCGGTGCCATCCCAGGCATTGGTGCTTCCGCTAGATGTAGTGGTATCCAGATCATTTACATATATGTTTTCGAATGACCCTGTAAATGACTGGTATATGCCGAATATGCTTTTTTTAGGAAACGCAGTATATTCTATCCTGGGGATAGTTAGAGACGTCATCTGATATGACGTTGTGTTGGGATTGAATGTGTCAGTTCTTTGAGTAGTTATTCTAATCGTAGAATCTTTTGTTGTTTTGCTGAATGACAGGTTGGAGAATATCTGGCTGTTGGTGCGGTTCCAGTTTTCGAGGTAATAGTTGTTATTAAAATTGGTATCGCTCTCAAAAGACATCTGTCCCTGAACTATCCAGTTATAACCAAGTTTTTGCCAGTGGGCTGCGTTCGCGGTCCATCTTTCGGTTCCCAGAAGTTCGTCTTTTATGTGGTAGCCGTAAAATGTTCCCTTTATTTTTCCCGGAACGTCGTAGTCATATTCAGCTCCAGTACCGACTCCGCGCTGCGTATAAATATCCAGAAACAGTCTTATGTAGGTATATTTTGAGATCGGGTAACCGTACATTGTCTTTAATATAAACCCATCCTCGCTGTTAAAACCCGGCTCTATCTTGAATTCATGTTTATGTTTGCCAAGCCCCTGCCCGAAGATAGGAAGGTAAAAGAACGGTATCCCCCTGAAATAGAAAACTGGATTATAGAACACAATTCTTTCGCCGGGCCATATCCTGGTTTTTGTAGTTCTTATCACATAATGAGGGGTTGCCAGGTCACACGTCGTCAGCTCAGCCTTGTTAATGAATATTTCATCGCCCGGAAGTTTTTTTCCGTATTCCGCGTTGAAATACCATGGTTTCACGTAAGCCGACGTTTGGTTTATGTCGCCGACCTTGTTCTTCATATCATAAACCATGCTCTTTGCGAATATTACGTTGCCATTCTGGGTAAACACTACGTGGCCCTGGGCGATCATATACTCTTTATCCACCCAGTATCGAACTTCGTCAGCCTTGCAGAATTTATCTTCCCAGGCTATCGTCACGCTTCCCTTGGCGAGGACGAACTTGGTCTCGTCTTCGAAATCGAGGACATTGGAATTTATCTCGATGCTGTTGTCCTGGGGTTGTGAGACAGTGCTTGAACTTTGTTTTACTGTAGCAGACGATGAGGAAATATTAAGAGATGGGACTGCGCTACCGGGTTTTATTTCCGAGCACAAAGCAGAAACTGAGTTGGCAAGAAGTATTAAAAATATATACGAGAAAAACTTGAAGGCATGACTCTCGACTCTCATCATATCTCATTTATGTGACATTTATCTGGAAAGCAGCGCAGCACCTACAACTCCAAGTTTTTGGTTATACTTTGAGACTACCACCTGGCATGCCGTAGACGGCGTTTTAAAAGCTCTTTTCTTAACGGTTTCCTTCAGCGGTTTTAAAAGAAGGTTACCAGCGCGGCTTAACCCGCCGGCAATAACGATCAACTCGGGATTCAAAACATTGATCAGCCCGGCAAGAACAATACCCAGCCTTTCACCTGCCTGTGACCATATTTCGTTCGCAAGCGTATCACCCATATTTGCCGCTTTTGCAAGAATTTCCGGGGTTATGTCATCTATTTTACCGTTGGTAAGCTTTAGTATTATCTTGCTCTTGCCGCGCTCCACAGCTTCTTTGGCCTGCGCGCTTAGGTAATTCGCGCCCAAATATCTTTCTATACAACCCATGCTACCGCAGTTGCACCTTAACCCGTACGGCTCGAAAGGGATATGGCCTATCTCGCCTGCAGTTCCCGTGGCGCCGCGGTAGAGCTTCCCGTCACAAACTATGCCTCCGCCAATGCCCGTTCCAAGCGTAAGACATATAAGATTTTTCACATTATCTTCATTGTCAAGGATATACGCTCCCCACGCTGCGGCATTTGCGTCGTTGTCCACTACCAGAGGAGAAGGCAAAGATGATTTAAGCATTTTTTTCAGCTCATACCCTT
>CAZSIW010000322.1:0-3041 GCA_964606755.1 uncultured Elusimicrobiales bacterium
GTTTCCAACGATATTTCCATTTAGCCCGATTTTTTCAGCTATTGTCAGCAGTTCGGCTGGTGAATAAGGGATCTCGGTGTCTATGTTCCACTGACCTGCAAGCTCGCTCATAAACCTTGATATCCGGTAGAAAGGGCTTATCCTGTTCGGAACACCTATATATACCAAGCCGTTGCTGTTCAAAAGGCTTCGATGGAAACGCACAACTTTTTCCCTGTCATCTCCTGTAAAGTGTTCGATCACGCCGTTTGAAATAACAATATCGAACTGGGCCACAAGGTTTTCAGCCGGAGTTTCAAGCATATTCGCTTTGACGCAGACCGGAGTGCAATCGTATAACAAGAATGATTTTCGCGCCGCTTCAAGCGCCTGTTCGTCAGCGTCAAGCAAAGTTACCCGAGCTCCTAATACGGCCAGAGTCAGGGCGAACGTCCCCATGCCCGAACCAACCTCGATAATATTCAGGTTCTTAAATTCGACCCTGTGTTTCAGTATCCGCTTGATCAAATACTCCCAGCCCAGAGACCCGCTTATAGAAATAATTTTATTGTCAACAAACGCCTTGTCGAAATTGATCGAATAATCGAATTTCTCAAAAGAGTCTTTATCTTTCATTTTAACCTTTGTTCTGCCTTAAGCACAACAGATATTTCCCCAACGCCCTGTATGATGGTAGAAACCTTTATTTCTTTCGGCTCCGTAAGCGGGCTGACAAGTTTTATCTCAACCTCAGGGCCTGTACAGGGTGTTACTTCTACCCCATCCGGCGCTGTCCATTTGATGTTTTCATAACCGCTCATAACAAACAACCACTGGCCTGAAGCAAGCAGAGACCTTACGTACACCTTCATTGTGCCGCCGAGATCCAGCTTGATCCCTGTTAGCCCCTCCCCGCCGGACTGGGTCGGATCAGCCGTTAAAACGATCCCTGTAGGAGTATACTTTTTTATGGCATCGGCAACATCAGCGTTAAGGTTTTGAGCCTCGTTGAGTGGCGCTGCCTTTAAAGCTTCTCCTTTACCTGCATCAGCCTTCGTCTTCTGCAACTTCTGATACTGGGCGTCTATTTTGGCCTTGAAATCCTTTATAATATCGGCCTTGTCCCGCCCGTACTGGTATTTCAGAACAGCCGTAAACCCATTTTTGGTTGATTTTACATAGCAATTGGAGTTATCCACATTTTGCTCGGCTCGCGAGCCGAGCTGTTCGCCGGTAACACCCCTTATTGACGTTTTCCCATCCAAAAGCTTCTGTTTTTCCTCACCAGAAGCGTTTGCCACCTTTAAGTATCTGCGAACCTGTTTTTCGCTCTTGCCTATCAAATTCCCTATCTCAACATTGGATACCCCGATCGCGCTAAGCTCCTTACATATATTAGCCTTGTCAACATCGGTAAGCTGTTTGCGTTTCGAGTTCTCAATAATCCCAAACTTGCGTATCTCAGCCTCGTTCTCAAAATCCTCTTCGGGTATTATTATGGCGGCTATCGTTGCCCAGCCCAACTGCTTCGCGCCAAGGAATCTGGTAAACCCGCAAATTATCACAAGTCTGCCGTTACGCCGCCTTAACAGAACAATTGGAAACTTCTGCCCGTGCTCCTTAAGCGTCGCCGCCATATCCTTGACATCGCCATCAGTAACCTGCCTGCACTGGAAACTCTTATCCTCCCCATCGATCTTTGCCAGTTCTACCTGCGATGACTGGTACTTCGTGATCTCTAACATAGTTGCCCCCCTCCATGTTAAAATTAGACAATTGAAAAACCGATGTGGCACGAATGGTGAAGCTATCTCGCTTTTACATCAAAACGACTATGTTGCCCGCGCGGGGATCATGACACCTTTGAGGCGATCTCGTACCTTTTCAACCGGGTTAGCAATTATGCGCAGCATAAGATATCCCATAAGAGTTGAAGCAACGAGATTAAACGACAACAACGTCAAATTGACTATTGCAGTTCCGGCGTGTTGCGCCGTGTATTTTGAGTATGCTGCTCGGCTCACGTCTATAACAATATAATGAAATATATAAACCGGGTACGACAGGTCGCCCCAGAAGGAATCCATTTTCCCAAAATATTTTTCTTTTTGAAGCACAAGCAGTCTGGCAGCGATAAACACCAGCAAAAAGGTGACTAAAAATATTCGCGTTGAGTTTGAAGTAAGAAAGCAAAGCAGAGTTATCAGAAAAATTCCGCCGTAGTACAGTGTGGCAGTATTGCGAAGCATTTTCTGAACTGCCGGTAATTTGTAATACAAAAAGCCAAACAGAAACATCAATGACCAGGTGATGAAAGTCGCATTCATATCAACTTCGGTGAGACGAGACAACAGCACAGCGCTTATTATAGAGAACGACGCGATCGTCACAGTAACGAACCTTTTCCGTGTTATCCATCCGGCACACAAAAAAGGAACCAGGATATAATATTGCAATTCGATGTCCAGTGTCCACGCCGGGGCATTAAATCTAAAACATTGCCCCCACAAATTCTTTTCATTAAGGCCCAATAAAAGAATATTCTGCAGGTAGGTCAAAGGATTGCTGTAAAAGTAGGCGTTTGGATTATTGGTTGGATGAGCAACAACTTGACGCAGACCCAGTATAAGCATGAACAGTAGTGATATCCAATAGAGCGGATATATCCTCAGGAACCGGTTGACAGAGTAATGATATGTTCGTTTCCAGAACGTGGCGAACTTGTAGTTTGTGTCGAAAGCTAAAGGCATCAGGTATCCGGAAATGAAAAAAAATGCGGCCACGGCTACGGCGCCGATGTTTAGAGAGAAAAAGATCGGGTACCATATAGTGTGTGATGCCACCACGAGAAATGCCAAAAACAATCTAAATTTCCCCATAGGCGTCCTCCGTCCTGCCTGCAATAGCATTTGGGATGAACGGCCTTGCTTTTTCCTTGAAAAAGGTCATATCTCTTTCCGTGATGAAGTTCGCGCGCCTGGCGGTGAAAAAATAGAGCGCAATGAAGATCAGACCCTGTATTGAAATAATGGTGAACCAGTAAATACGGGGAGGGTTTACGA
>CAZSIW010000323.1:0-3036 GCA_964606755.1 uncultured Elusimicrobiales bacterium
GTTATGAAGTGACTGCGTATATACCGGGAGTGGGGCATAACCTTCAGGAACACTCGATAGTAATGATAAGAGGCGGAAGAGTGAAGGACCTGCCCGGTGTGCGTTACCACATTATAAGAGGCACGCTCGATACGACCGGTGTTGAAGGAAGAAAACAGGCAAGAAGCAAGTACGGTGCGAAGAAACCGAAAAAAGAAGCCGCAGCACCTGCTAAAAAATAAAATCAATCTCAAATTTGAGATCTGAGATTCCGAACGAAGTGAGGATAAAAAATGTCACGCAAAAAGATTAAGCCAAGAGATAGACGGGGACTTCCCGGGCCTGATTATAGATATAACTCAGTCCTGATTTCAAGGCTAATAAGCAAATTGGATTCCCGCGGCAAGAAGAGCACGGCAGAGAAGATCATGTATGGCGCGCTGGATATAATAAAAGAAAAAACAAAAGAAAATCCCCTTGAGGTGTTTAACAGGGCGATGGAAAATGTCCGGCCGCTTCTTGAAGTTAGGCCGAGGCGTGTCGGCGGTGCGACCTATCAGGTGCCGATAGAAGTTGACAAGACAAGGTCCCATGCTCTGGCGATCAGGTGGATACTGGATTTTGCGAAAGCTAGAAAGGGCAAACCGATGGCTGCAAGGCTTGCGGATGAGTTCATTGAGGCGTCCAGAAAAGAAGGTGCGGCAATGAAGAAAAGGGCCGATACCCATAAAATGGCCGAAGCGAACAAGGCTTTTGCTCATTACAGATGGTAATTTGAGCGTTTAGCGTAGAGCGTATAGAAAATCAAAGTCTAGTTTAACGAATCGGAGGATAGATAAGGATTATAGAAGTAGGTTGGCAGACAGTGACAACTAAGTTCTGAAATCTGGATTCTACTAAAAAATGGCACAGGAAACTGTAAAAAAGCATCACCCGCTTGAAAAGATAAGAAATATAGGTATTGTAGCCCACATAGACGCAGGTAAGACAACAACTACTGAAAGGATACTCTTTTATACCGGCAAGATCTACAAAATGGGAGAGGTTCACGATGGAACCACGACAATGGACTGGATGGTTCAGGAGCGTGAGCGCGGTATCACCATCGTTTCCGCTGCTACTACGGCGGTATGGCATGATTACCGTATAAACATAATCGATACCCCAGGCCATGTTGATTTTACGGCCGAGGTTGAGCGTTCTTTGAGGGTTCTCGATGGGGCAGTGGTTGCGTTCGATTCAGTCAGCGGTGTTGAACCGCAATCTGAAACAGTGTGGCGCCAGGCCGACAAATACAAGGTTCCCAGGATATGTTTTGGCAATAAAATGGACAGGATCGGGGCCAATTTTCCCGAACTTATCCATCAGATACAGAAAAAGCTTGGCGCAAACCCGCTCCCGATCCAGCTGCCCATAGGCGCTGAAGACAAGCTTGTTGGTATAGTTGATCTCGTTCAAATGAAGGCGTTGATCTGGGAGAGCCACGAAACAGGCGCAAAATTCAATGTCGTTGAGATCCCGGAAGAGTTAAAAAAATCGGCCGCTCACCATAGAGAAAAAATGCTTGAGCACCTCGCCGACATCGATGAAGAGATAATGAAAAAGTTCCTTGACGGCAAGGAAATATCAGTTGAAGAGATAAAGAAAGTCATCAGGAAAGGCACGATAGCGTTGAACTTCTTCCCCGTCATTTGCGGGTCGGCGTTCAAGAACATAGGTGTTCAGCCGCTTCTCGACGCCGTATGCGATTATCTGCCTTCTCCTCTGGACATTGAGGATACGAAAGGTATTAATCCGGACACGAACGAAGAGACGGCAAGAAAAGCTGGAGAGAAAGAGCCGTTCTGCGCGCTGGCTTTTAAGATCCAGGCCGATCCTTTCGTGGGCAGGCTTACATATTTCAGAGTTTATTCAGGCACGCTTGACAGTGGTGCGTTCGTGTATAACGCGAGAAAAGGCAAGAAAGAAAGGATGTCGAGACTTATACAGATGCATGCTAACCACCGTGAAGAGATAGAGAAGGTTTCTGCCGGCGACATAGCCGCAGGAGTCGGTTTAAAGTATACGACCACGGGAGACACGATATGCGACGAAGAGCATCCTATCGTGTTGGAACAGATACACTTCCCGGACCCTGTTATATCGATCGCGATAGAGCCTAAATCGAAAGCGGACGAGGAAAAGTTGGGCATAGCGCTGAACCGTCTTTCCGAAGAGGACCCGACGTTCCAGGTGCGCTCGGACGAGGAAACATCCCAGACGATTATCGCCGGTATGGGCGAACTGCATCTTGAGATAATCGTTGACAGATTGCTCAGAGAATTCAGCGTTCAGGCGAACGTCGGCAGACCCCAGGTAGCTTACAGGGAAACGATTAGAAGATCCGTGGAGCAGGAAGGAAAATATATAAAGCAGTCGGGCGGCCGCGGGCAGTACGGACATGTGTGGCTTAATTTGGAACCTCTTGGCCCCGGCAAGGGTTTTGAGTTCGTAGATAAAATTAAGAGCGGAACAGTCCCTAAAGAATATATACCCGCTGTTGAGAAAGGTTTGAAAGAAGCAATGACTTCCGGTGTGCTTGCGGGTTACCCGGTTGTTGATATGAGAATAACGCTTTTTGACGGTTCGTTCCATGAAGTCGATTCTTCAGAAATGGCGTTCAAGATAGCCGCTTCGATGGCTTTCAAGGAAGGCTGTAAAAAAGCAAGCCCCATCATACTCGAACCCATAATGAAAATAGAGATAATAGTTCCTGAAGAGTATATGGGCGATGCCATCGGCGATCTTAACTCACGCCGCGGTAAAATAAGCAACATGGAGCTTAAGAACAAGCTCCAGCACATTAATGGCAACGTGCCCCTCTCGGAGATGTTCGGCTATTCGACTACGTTGAGGTCGCTCACTCAGGGAAGAGGCAACTACAACATGGAGCCTTCTCATTATGAAGAGGTTCCGAAACAGATCAGTGACAAAATTTTAGAAAAGAATGTATAAATAGTACGAAGTACAGGGAACACGATACCCAGAACCCTGTACCCAGTACGATTTTCGGAGGAT
>CAZSIW010000324.1:0-3011 GCA_964606755.1 uncultured Elusimicrobiales bacterium
AAGCCGTGCTACCGGACACGTCTTTCGGAAGATTTGCAACTATATTGGTTCTTTCATCTATCCCTGTCTCTGTGCCATCAGGCTTTTTACCTGCAATGAAATCAATGAAACTCATAATCGATTTTTTCTTGTTCTCATCACTTTCTTTTTCGGCCTCCGCACGCAGGCTAACTATCAAATTACGCCATTCACCGCTATAATTCCTCGCCATATAGCCCAACAGAGATGCATCTTTGCCGAAAGACCCCAGCTGTGCATATATCTCAAATTTAAACCTGAAATCTTCGCCAAAAGCGTGAATACGGGATGTTATGTTCTGAATGCTCAGTAAATCATTAGCTTCCGGTCTTTTCTTGCTCAAGGTTTCAAAAGCGGTGCGCAGAACGTCTCTTGCAAAATCACTTTCGGGTTTCTCAAACTTTCCCTCACCTTTATCTTCAAGGGCTTTACGCCAATTCCTATATTCATCTTCAGAAAGCCTGTACGAGCTTCTAAGCTGGTCTATCAGCCTAGTCAGGTAATCTTTCACAGATTCGTTTGTCGGCAAAATAGCGCAATTCTGTTCTATACCACGCATTTCTTTATACCATCTTCCGAACGTCTTTTCCCACCCTCTGCTCGAACTTATATTACCGGCGAAAAACCTCGGAAGTATAATAATAGAAGCCAGGAAGAGTATTACTCCTATAACTACAGGCAGCGTTATAGCTATACCCAGGAGGGGTATAGTCAGTAGAACAACCGGCAAAGTTATACCGAAAAATATCGATATAAGCGCAGGAATGGCCGTGCTTCCAAGCACACCAAGACCGAGGCCGATAATTATCGGAAGAATATATTTTCTACCGGATATCGAGTTGGCGGTCTTAGACCAGTTACCTTTTGCCGTCGTTTTCGAAGCCCTGGCGGCAACAAAGAAATGCCATAGAGACATCATGGTCGGGATTATGAGCAGCATTAACACAACAAAGGTTATAACGATCGAAAGAACCGACATTGCCGTAAAGTTGGCTGCAAAAAGAGGTATTCCCCTTATAAAGAAACCGGAAAGCATACCGCCCCAATAGACACTGAACACCGATATCATGCCTATGAACATGCCTTTCATGGATATTTGATCTGTTTTGCCGGTAGCAAGTAGTGGAATGGAGAAACCTATCATACCCAGTGTTATTGCGAGATCGATATTTATCGCACCGCCAAAGACAGCACCTGACAGCAACGATAACACACCCGGAAGAATCATCATCAATATCGTTACGATTATCTTTTTCGGCGACTGACCTTCTTTGAACCCGAAAAATGCACCACCCGTGAACGCGGGCCCTATAAGCGGAGTAAGAAAACCGGCAAGACCGAAACCTAAACCGCTGAAAGCAGCAACCCCTGCAAGTGATGGCATAAGAAATGGAACAACAAATAAACCAAATGCTCCAAGAACAACACCGAAAGTCACCATTAACACAACGGTGCTTGTTTTTGACCTTGGACCTCCTACCATAGGCCCGAAAATCCTTTGCAAGTAAAGCCTGAACATATTTTTGGTTTCATTTTCTTCATATTTAAAATTAACGTAGTTGAGATTTTTTTCATTTCTTTTCTGCTCGTAATTAAGCTGTTTTATACGTTTAGATGATGTTTTGATTTTAACTTTATTATGTTCATCCTTTGCCTGATCCAGATTTTTATTCTCAACCTCAATCTTCTCCACGGGAAGTTTTTTAAAAGCCAGATCTATAGTATCTTCTTTCAGAGCCTGGGAAATACTCTTGAAGTTTGCTCCGTCTTTTACTGCTATAGAAAGCAACTCTATCACATTAAACCCTCTATCACTTTTTGAATTCTTTTTTTGAGTTCTATCTGAGTTTTTTTCTAGAATATCTTTATAGTATTGACTTAATGCGACGGCAAGATCCTCTGCATTCCATGAGTCCAGTTTTTTTAAATCAAACTGATTAGCGGTTAGAATTTTATCGAAGTCTACGTTTTTTCCTTCTTTATATTCTTTTTTTAATTGATCAAAATCAATTCCCTTTTTTGTAAATGAGGCTGATCTTATAACAGCCGCTGATTTTGGGAAGTATTGTTCTAGCTGTTCCTTTGTAAGACTGTATAGATTAACACTATCTTTTCCTTGTTCCTCTAATGCATTATTAAGCTCAGCGAGCGCAGGGAAAAGCACCATTGTATCCATGTCTATAAACATGTCTTTTAGGCCCTTATCTTTCAACTTTACATCACCCGGAGATACTCCTTCGGGCCTTGTAGTCAATACTTTGTACTGGCCACTACCTGCTGTAATCTGCTCAACTATAATCTTTTTAAATAGATTCAGAGTATTCGTTATATCACCACCTTCAATTTCTTTCTGGTTCAGCAGACGGGTTACATAAATTACCATAGGCCACATACCGGAAAGCTCGCCGAACGAATGGTTGTCCGTATAAGTGGGGTTCAGCATCAGGAGTCTTTTTACTATTTCTTCCTTATAATTTTTCGGGTAGAACGAGTCTATCGGGGTCTTAAGCTCAATAAAACCCTGTTCCTTATTGCCGGTCAGTAATATGGGGTTTCTTGAAATCTGAGAGAACACTTCATCAAACGTGTTAAGGAATATTTCACCATCCTTATCTTCGCCAAAACTATTTTTTCCATTAAATTCATCAATGATACCTTTGGGCTGATTTATCATTTTAAAATATTCGCCGCTTATGTCTTCATATACAGGTCGTGCAATATGTTCTTTAAGCAGTTCATCTATAAATTTATAGAAATTCCAACACTTGTACACGTTTTTATCATTTTTCTCTTTGCCATCATTTGTACTTTTTGCTGTCTTAATTATTACCTCTGCCGTGACATCCGTAGTGATGCCATCAATATCCTTTACAATAACTTTTTCATTGAGCATGCGTCTTAGAATTAAAATTCCTGAAGTTGACAGTGCACCGTATTTCTTATTTTCTTTGTTTAACAAACAACTTATATCTTCCGCCGTGGATTTTCGTATT
>CAZSIW010000325.1:0-3007 GCA_964606755.1 uncultured Elusimicrobiales bacterium
CGCCTTTTGATACCTCGTTGGCGACATAATCAAAATGAGGTGTGTCTCCTCTTATTACGCAGCCAAGACAGATTATGGCATCATACTTTTTGGAACCTGCCGCTTTTTTCGCCGTGACAGGTATCTCAAAAGCCCCTGGCACCCATATCACCGTTATGTTGTCTTCGCTCGCTCCGTGACGGACGAGAGAATCTGTCGCGCCCTCGATCAGCTTCGTGGTGATGAACTCATTGAAACGTGATGCCACCAGAGCGAACTTCTTTCCCGTAGCGTCCAGCTTGCCGCTTAATACTTTGGACATAAAGCCTCCGTATAGATCAAAAATTAAAAGTTAAATATCAAAATTAAGGTTAAAGAGCGTTATTTAATTTTGATCTTTGTGTTTTGATTTTTGATATTTAATATGTGCCCCATCTTTCTTTTCTTGGTCATCAGATATCTTAAACTGTTCTTATTAGGAGTTATCTCTATCGGCATGCGCTTTGTTACCTTGAGGCCATAGCCCTCCAGGCCTATGATCTTCCTAGGGTTATTTGTCAGGAGCCTGATAGTCGAAAGCCCGAGGTCTACAAGTATCTGCGCGCCTATGCCGTAATCCCTGAGGTCAGGCGGAAAACCGAGCGCCACGTTCGCCTGAACAGTATCCAATCCCTTTTTTTGCTGCAGGTTGTAGGCGTGGAGCTTGTTCGCGAGCCCGATACCTCTTCCCTCCTGGTGCATGTAGAGCACGACGCCCATTCCTTCTTTGTTTACCAATTCCATCGACCGCTGTAGTTGGTCGCCGCAGTCGCACCGCAGGGAATGAAATATGTCGCCCGTGACGCAGGATGAGTGCACCCTTACCAGCACGTTCTTTTTGCCGGACGGGTTTCCTTTCACGAGGGCTATATGGTGCTCTTTACTGATTAGGTCCTGGTAAAGATGCAGCTTGAAATCGCCATGCTTTGTGGGCAGGTCTATGACGACCTCTTTTTTTATCAGCCTTTCGGTCTTTCTCCTGTATTCGATCAGGTCCTTTACGGTGATAAGTTTGAGTTTGTGGTGCCTGGCGAATTTCATAAGTTCAGGCAGCCTCGCCATCGTACCGTCTTCATGCATTATCTCGCAGATCACCCCGGCCGGATATAGGCCCGCAAGCCTGGCAAGGTCCACAGCAGCTTCAGTGTGTCCCGAGCGGACAAGAACGCCGCCTTCCTTGTATCTGAGAGGAAAAACATGGCCGGGCTTTGCGATATCATCGGGTTTTGTGGTATAGTCGAGGACGGTGCGAATGGTTTTCGCTCTATCCTGCGCAGAGATGCCTGTCGTAGTGCCTTTTTTTGCATCTATGGAAACCGTGAAATAAGTTTTGAATGACTCTTCGTTCGTTTCCACCATCGGATGTATCTCGAGTTCATCGAGCCTGGAGCCTATAATAGGAAAGCATATGAGGCCCCTGCCGTATTTCGCCATGAAATTTATTATTTCTGGCGTGACAGCCTCGGCGGCGCAGACGATGTCGCCTTCGTTCTCTCTTGAAGGGTCGTCAACAACTATCAGCATTTTGCCTTTCTTGATGTCTCTAAGTGCTTCCGGTATTGTCGCAAATTTCATTTGTTAACCTCTTAACAACAGTGTTCGAAAAAGTGATTTCACTTATTACCCCTTATCCCTTATCACTGTGGTTTAAAATCCATTTTCTTTCAAAAAAGCCAGTGAGATCTTATTTTTATTTCCTGTTTTTAAGAGGTTTTCAACATATTTCGCCACTATGTCTGGCTCTATGTTTACTATATCACCGGTTTTTTTGAATTTCAGGTTCGTGTTCTCGAACGTGTATGGTATTACAGCGACTGTAAAACTATCTTTGTTGGCGGCGGCCACTGTAAGGCTGATGCCGTCTATTGCAATGGAGCCTTTCTCAATAATATATTTTGCGGTTTCTTCAGGCATGCGGAAAATGAACTCATATGCTGTTCCGGTCTTTACGATATTCTGTATTTTTGTGGTCGCCTCAACATGCCCGGTCACTATATGGCCGCCGAGCCTGTCGGAGAGTTTTAACGCTCGCTCGATGTTCACAATACTCGGTCCGCCTGAAGCGCTCAAACTTGTGCGTTTCAAGGTTTCGAGGCTCAGGTCAAACTCTATTCTTACAGATTTTCCATCTAAATTGAAGAAATCCGTCACAGTCAGGCAAACGCCGTTGACTGATATGCTGTCGCCCTTCTTGATCCCGTCAAGTTCAGCTTCAAAAGCTAGTATTGGGGGTTTTAACAGCTTGATAGTCCCAAGGGTTTCTATTAAACCGGTAAACATCAAAGGTATCCTTTTATTAAAATATCGCCGCCTATTTTGGAAAGATGAAGCCGTTTGACCTTATAAGCGTCTTTTATGTTTGCTACACCAGTGCCTTCAACAGGGGTTATGGCTTCCCTTCCGCCAACTATAATAGGTGCTATAAAAAAGTTCAATTCATCAACAATGCCGTCTTCTATTGCGTTTGCGGCTGTCCCGCCGCCACCTTCTATTAGGATCTTGTTAATATTCATCTTTCCAAGTAGGGCTATAACCTCCCTGAAATCGATCCTTTTCTTGGGCCCAGGTCTTAGCGGGGCAACAATTATATTATTTTTGCCGGAAAAGTGTTTGGGTATCACATTAACTAATATTGAATTATATATGAAAATTGAAAGAGATTTATTTGAAATAACACTATGGCCGACCGGTGTTTTAAGTATCGGGTCTATTATAATTCGTACCGGGTTCTTGCCCTGCCCATGGCTGGTAAGCTCGGGGTTGTCTTTTAATACTGTGTTAACCCCGACCATTACGCCGTCGACTTTGGACCTCAGCCTATGAACGCATTTTCTTGATGCTTCACTTGATATCCACTTTGAATCTCCTGATCTGGTCGCTATTTTGCCGTCAAGTGACATAGCCATTTTTAGTATGACATATGGCCTGACTTTCCTGATATAGGCGCAGTAATCGGCGTTCATTTTTTCTGCTGATGAGCGAAGTACAC
>CAZSIW010000326.1:0-2997 GCA_964606755.1 uncultured Elusimicrobiales bacterium
CATGTCAGAGTCTTCGGCTACCAGTATTTTTGCCATTTCTGTTTGTCCTTTATATCTCTTTTATTGGGTGCATCGCTGATTTGATCAACACCTTGCCCGTGGTCGAATCGAATTCTATCGTCCTTCCGTGGTTTCCGCCGGTGTCTTCGGCGAGGATCTTTATGCCTAGCTCCGCCAAAACACTTTTTGCCGCGGCCACGTTCCTGGACCCGATATTCATAAAATCGCCTATCGCGGAACCGGAGAACATGCACGCTCCGCCAACTAATTTGGCGACAAAAACATTCTTGCCGGCGCCCATGTTCGTCATTTGAGAGAGCATTTCGGCGATCGCGGTGTCGACATACTTCCCGGGTTTGTTGCCCACGTTCGCCTGTTTAGAATCGGGAAGCATCGTGTGAGCGAGCCCCGCTACTTTGGACAGCGGGTCAAAAATGACGATTCCCAGGCACGACCCGAGACTTTGAGTGTCAAGGGTGGCGGGAGTATTTACTACTTTTAATTCTGAGATGCCAACGCTGATTTTGATCATGTTTTTCTTTCCTTTAGATTTCCAGTTTTTTTACGCCAAGTTTTTCAAAAAGCTTGTTCAAGAAGTTTTCGTCGGGAAAAATTATGAAACTACCATTCAAATTCGCCGATTCCACCATCATTTCTGTTTTCAAAAGAAGAGAATAATCCGCCACCTGCGATATCTCGATCAACAGAAAGTCTATCACGGCGCCGAGCATGTCTTCGGCGTAAAATGGTATGGAGGGATAAAGCTTGATGTCCAGAAGCTGCGACATTGCATTTATGTATGAATTAGTTATTATATTTCCCAGTTCCATTATCGATGACTTCTCGATATCATCGAGCTCGCTTTTTCTCTTTGGGTTGCCGGTCAGAAGAGAGGCAAGCGTGTGCCCTGTTTCCTGGCTGAAGATAAGAAGGATTCTGCTCTCAAGTTCGCCGGTCGTCTGGAAATAGACTCCTACTATTGGTGTCTGATTGCCGCCAAGCTGTTTCGAAACTTCCTCAATAGGCACAAGAGAGACCTGGGGAACGTTTATCATTACTTTTTGATTAAGTACTTCCGAAAGAGAGGTCGCGGCCTGGCCTGTTCCTATGTTGACCACTTCTTTTAGAGCGTCCATACTTATGTCTTTAAACATATTCATCTCCTCACGTTGTCCTGATTATCGATAAATCCGTTAAATGCTTATTACAAACACACAATATTCAAAACCTTTTAAGGGGTTATATCTTAATGCTTTCCACCAGCAACTGCATCGAGCCGGAATCGGGAAGTATGAAAAAATGCCCCGAGACCGTGCGCGGGTCATCCTCAAATTCTATCTCAAGAATAAGGGCCTGCTCCGCGTTCTGTGAAAGCTCTATAAGTATAAAGTCAACTATGGCGCCGAGCATGTCGAAAGATACTTTCGGCACTGAAATAAGGATAGTTTTGTCTACGATCTTTGCAATGGCGTTCACGAAAGATGCCGAAATGATGTTGCCGATCTCCTGGATGGCCGAGATGTCCAGCTCCGACAGGGTGTGGGAGTTGTGTGTGTGGTTAAGAAGCTTGTCGACGAGCATGATCGCATCGTTCCTGGGGAACGTCATAAGCAGGCCGCCGTCAAATTCTCCCAGCACCTTCGCGTATACCCCGGCGACAAGTGTCGTGGGGTCTCCCATTGTAGTGGCCACGTTCTCGACCGGTATTATCCTGAGCTGTGGTACTTTCATAGATATCTTTTTTTTAAGTATGTCGGAAAGAGCGCTCGCCGCTGTGTTTGCGGCAATGTTGCAGATCTCTTTTAAGGCATCGAGCTGTAGTTCAGTGAATTGTTCCATACCATCTCCTATTCAAAACTTATTGAAACGTCCGCTCCCTGCTGGAGCGGCGTAGTAAAACTGGCTTCCTGCTGGTTTACGAACAGTTTCAGCCTTTTGCCTACTGTATCCTTAGGGTCTACGGCTATATATTTGAATATATCCACAAGCGCGGCTTCCGCGTCCCTGCCGCTGACTGTGCGTATGATATCCCCGTCGTTCACAGGTGTTTCGTGATCTACATCCCTGCCGTTGAGCAGTATCTTGCCCATGCTGCCCGGGAAGACGAACTCTTCACCGTTTATCTTTATTTTAAGAGCGCTGCCTTGCGCTGGGACCGATATAAAATCGCAGACCCTCGACTGGGGTTTGATGTATTGGTATTCGACCCTGTCGCCGGGTTTCAGATCCATGGCAGAGATGACGCTCGTATCGGTCACCATGTTGCCGTTAACTATAAGCATGAAATCTTTTATGGTTTTTTCTACGATGTCGCCGAGCACATTGACGGCTATATTTTCTTCCACCAGGCTGTCCGGGTCAATGTCCGCTGCCCTGAGGGCGGACTTAAGAGAATAGTCTGTCAGAACGGATATGTCGTCCCTGTCATTTATGAATGCTCCTGCCGTCGACTCGATGTCGTTGACTGTCACTTTGCAGGGGAAACAGACCCGTTTTTCAGCTCCGTCACTTGAGAAAACATATTCTTCTTTCGCAGTGATCAGGCCGTCGATCCTTGACGTAGCGTCTTTTCCGTTTATGGCGGGTGTGAACGATATCTTGTCGCCTTCCTTGAGGGGTGTGCTCAGGTCCGCGTTGTTGTTGTCTATTTTTATCACTGCGGGCACGGGCATCTCGCCTTTTATGACACACATCTTTCCATTCAGGGTGAAGGTTTTTGCCAGGCCTGGTTTTCCGTATATTTCATTTCTGTGTGTGCGGCAGGCAAGAAGCGCCGACAGCACAGTAGAATTGTTGTCAGAAAAATTGAGCAGTTCAACTTTTTTGTCGTTGACGGTCACATGAAGGATGTTCAGCGATGAATATTCGTGGCCCAGTTTCGCCACCCCAAGCACCACGGCGCAGTGGGGCCCCATTATATCGGCTCCGGGAACGGTGCCGGATGAGAATTTGTTTACCATGGAGGGCATCCTGACGCCTATTCTTTCAATGGGTATA
>CAZSIW010000327.1:0-2974 GCA_964606755.1 uncultured Elusimicrobiales bacterium
GCCAATTATTGGATAAATACTTCTATCAACATAATTAAAGAAGATCCCAATGATTTTATATAAAGCGGTAACCCCATATAAACTCCATATTGGGAACAAACCCTCTGTGTCTTTCTGAAAGATCAGGAAGATATAAATTAACTGGACAACAATAAAAGGAAATAATCGCCTCATACCGGTCACACAACGTTTTTTTATATCATCATGAGTATTGTTCACAAATATCTCATACACAAAAAAGACCAGTGGCAGAGGAAATATTGTCATATATGAAAGAAGCCCTGCCGAAAAAAGAAAAATGGAAAAAACATAACAGAATCTTTGTTTCCAGTTGGGCGTACCTGTGATCAAACGTTGATCATTACTCAACAGATAAAAAATAAGTGAAAGGAATGTAAATATAGTGGAGATGATATGACTTCGTGCTGAAACCCATGCTACGGTGTTTATATTGGCAGGATGCAATGCGAACAGGAGCGCTACAGCAAACGAAAAGATATATCTTTTCGTTAACAAATACAGGAACAGATAACAACAGGCGACCGCCAAAGCATGAAGAATGTTATTACCCCAATGGAAAATCTTGGGATCCATTCTGCCTGCTACTGCATAATTGACCATATTTACAAAATCCTTAAGTGGCGCCCTGCTCGGATGAATAAAAAGCTCATTGATACCACTAATCGTAGTTTTCGTTAATGCGGTGTTATTTTGTATGTCTTTAAAGTCGTCTCCATCAAAAAAACCGAAGTTCAGGTTGTGTCTGAACACAGACAGCGTTATCCCGACAAGTATGCAGCACAATAGAAAAGAGAGCAGGCCCGATATTGCAGATGATGATTTCATATTAATAAAATCCTAGTTAATGAACCTCCGCCCAGCAAGCTGGGCGGAATTATCAAGTTAAATATCTCTAGCGACCGAACACATCTTAATACATTATGAAAGATGCCCAATAGTATGGATGTTCCCAACCCAGCTGCCTTATATGGTTCTTTGCTCTTCGAAGCGCTTTGACTGGATCTATCCCGTCTTTTATCTGGCTCAGGTAGGCATTTAAAAGCTGTATGGTGACTTCCCCGTTTACGGGCCAGAGGGAAATTATGGTATTGCCGGCGCCGGCGTACTGGAACGCGGTCCCTAGAGAATTCACCCCTTCCCAGTTGGCGGTTTTGTCAGGCCCAACCAGATTTACGGACAAAAGCACTATGTCTGACGGAATTCTCATGGACATGATGTTGCTTACCGTGAGGAAACCGTCATTGGATGGGCTGTCCACTACAGGGTTTAAAACGATAGCTGGCTCGCCGATCCAGGGAAGCGTTTTATTAGGAAAACAGTACGTGTCAAAAAGCAAATACTTATATTTTGAGTAATCGGTGTCCATGACCATTTTTTCGTTCGCGCTGAGCTCGGAATATATCGTCGTGTTGTTTTTCCCGAACACCTGCGCCGCTATATACGCGAACGTGCAGGTTTTCTTAAGGTTTGACGCAAGGACTCCGTCCCCGGTCCCCTCACTTTTCTTAAGCTCGATCATATTAGATTCGACCCATTTAGCCATGGCCCTGTTTTTCATTTTCATTGTTTGCGATTCCCCGGCGGTTTTGTAGGCTGAAAATCTCGGGTCATCGTAAGACAATATGGCGTCGCAGACAGCCAGAGCGGTACCGTTTCCGTAAACCGGTCTTTTGACGGACCTGTACAGGTCGTACAAAACCGCCGATTGAGCATATTCGATATTGAAAATATCGCAGAAATATTTTACATCAAGAGGAAAAGGCCCGCATTGGCCCTCGCCTTTATCATGAGTGCAAAACTGCGGGTCGCCCACCTCGGAGCCTCCGCTGTATATCAAAGAATCGAAAGGGATAATGGCAAGAATGTCATCAGGAACTATTATCAGGTAGGTGTCATCAGGCAAACCGCCCGCGACTTTGGCGAATAAAAGAGAATACAGTTTTTTTGATTGTTTTGCCTTGTACTTTAACAGGTCAGCGTAATCGTTTATCTTGTCAAAACTTCCCATGTACTCGTTTATAAGAGTTTTTAATTCGTTTCGGGTGACCTTTACTTCGGTCATTTTCAGCTTGCCTCTGCGCAGCAAAAACACATACGTCTTATCCCGGCAGACTTTAAACTCTATCAACGCCTCATTGGGTTTCAGGTGTATATTTTTATAATTTACATCCTCCGGATAGAACAGGCTCGCGTACCCGGGCGCCACTTTCCTTATCTTCGCAATAGTCGTATTTCTTTCGTCATCCATCCACTGGAAGTTTTCACGGGCGGTTTTGTAAATGTTCTCTTCATCCTTGATACTGATCCTCCCGAGAACTCTTCTTTGCTCGCGGATCTTCGCGTTTATCCTTATCTCGTCGTCCCTGATCTGCCTGGGGATGATGGTCTTAAAGGAACCGTATTTTGATATAAGCGGCTCCGAAAACATCCTTGTTCGCTGATATTCGCAGTACTTGAACGCGAGTTCATAATCATTAGAGGAATACAACAGCGGAAGCATGGAATCACAAGGGTCCGCCCTGTTAAAACCGCAAACAGTATCTTTATAAAACCGCTCCCTTTCATACACGCTCAGCGAATCCCTTATTTCTTCGCCAAAATCCATGGCTTTCTGAAATGCCCGCCACGCCTTCCAGCTTTCTTCTTCCTTCAAGTAGGTCAGCCCCATGCCGTAGTAGGCCGCAAATAAAGCATTTGGATCGTGTTTTTCGGAATTTATATTTATGGCCCTGAAAAAATAGCTGAGGGCATCGTCATAATTGCCTCTCAACAGCTCTATCTTGCCAAGCCTTGTCAGGTCGTTGTATTTGGTAAAGATTTGCTCCGCCTCATCGAGTTTGCCGGCTTCAAGATAGTACTCTCCCGCCCTTTGTTCCGTTTGTCCGGAAGAGAACGAAATACCATATTTCGCCCGCATGGATTTGAGGTAATCAAATATTTCAGAGTATGAATA
>CAZSIW010000328.1:0-2965 GCA_964606755.1 uncultured Elusimicrobiales bacterium
TGACCCCGTCCCAGTCGTAACCCATCAGCAATGTCTCTATTTCGGAGAATGCCTTCTTCCGGCAATTCTCATCAGCAAAATTCATGAGGTAGCGCCAGGAAACCTTGGCATCCTGCAACAGGGCGGTTTTCTCGCGCCATTTCGGATACTTGTTCCAGAATTTCTGGTTGACCATAGGCGGCTCGAGCCAGCAGTAAACGTGGATACCGTTCTCGTGGCAGACCCTTATGAGCCTGCCGTAGTCGTATGTATATTTATCGTAAAAATGCCAGCCACCGGCATATATCCTGTTGACGCCGTGCCTTCTCCAGAGCTTCGCGAGCTTTTCTATGCTTATGAACTGGCGCATGCCGGGATCGAAATACATCTCCGCGATCCTTCGCTCACAGAGAGGAGAGTATCCGAAGACCGAGTCAAACATTTCGATGAGGAAGGGGTACCGCGAATAGCCTTTTGCGGAGTCCTGATCGAACAGTGAAGTCATGCAGATATAGTTGCCCTTCCCGTACACACCCGACACCACGACCGGCAGGTTGCTCTCTTCTTCAACGCAGAGCACCTTGTATTCTTTATCAGGCGAATTGTAGATCGGCCTTACCTGGCATTGTTTAGGCCAGAATAGCGGAATCTCCGGATACTGGAAATCCCTTATCTGTTTTACTGGTATCGCTTCCTGCTGAACCTCTATGCCGAATTCATCCTGAAGCTTCGTGACGCCGTCAAAAACAACGTCACAGCCGGAACTCACCGCCTCCCTGACCATCTTTAGCTGATCTTCATTCAGCTCTTTCGCTGCCGAGTAGGGAATAAGAATGATATCGTAATCTCTCAGGTCTACCGCAGAGAGATTCTTTGTATTGATCTCATTGAACCTGATGCCCGAAACAGAGAGTGTGTACTTCAGTGAATCGAGATCGTTCTTTTCCTCGAGCGAACTGACCGGCCTGGAAGGAGCGATAAAACAGAAAGTCATTATCTTGTTAAGTTTGCTGTAACTCTTTTTCTCTTTCTCTTTATTGAAATACATCAAATCGGTTTTCGCGTATCTCCAGATCTTTGTCAGTAAACTCGGCTCGAGGTCTTCCTGCGGCTGAACGACATAATACATAGATGCGGGACAGTCGATCTCTTTGACGAAAGGTATTTTTATGTTCTGCAGTAGGCTCTTCTCGACAACGCGGCCCTTATAATCCATCTCTTTGACGGATATGTATTTGTCCTGGGTGTCTATTCTTACGTTATGCCTGCCGGCGGACAAAACAGATTTATCTTTTGCTGTAACATTGGGCAAAAAATCCTTTATATCGCCGAACTCATACCCCATGGATTTCAGGCCTTTCACTACAGTCTTCAGGTGTTCCAGGTCTATGAAAACATGAAAGAAAAAACTCGCGTAGCCGTCGCGCACCGCCAGGTTGAGCCTGCCGGCCTCCAGAAGAGCCTGGGGGTCCGGGTTGTCTATCTCTATATAACCGAGGTTCTCGGGGATGACTTGCTGTCCAAAAATATCCTTTACCGGGTAGGGGAAAAACTGGTCGCTGCCGAGATATTCCATCGTTTTTCTTCTCTCGTAAGTGACGCTGAAATATTTTTTCACGGCTATGTAGGTGTTTTTCGAACCAAAGTAGTGCGGGGTCTCCCAGGAGATAGGATAGATATCGTTAGAGAAGCATTCCTTCAGGGCCTTTTCTATCCTCAACGATGCATAATCTACCGAGTCCCCTCTTACAGGTTTATCGGCCACGTCATCCCAGAACTCATAATCATCAGTGCTTACCCCGTGGTACTGGTGAGTATAGCCATGCACAACAAATGAACCACCCAGCCCGGGGATCCGCTTTAACACGGACAAGAGCTTCGGTTTTTCCTCAAGATGTATCTCTGTCCTTTTACTGGTATCAACGTACACGGGTACAAGGGCAACCGCGAACGGCACATTTTTTGAGTAAAGATATTTTGCAACCTTTAATAACGATTTCGGGTCCGTAGTCGGGTTTATATCTTCTATTCTGACAAGAGCCACGTGTTTCGCGGGATGGTCTTCGCCGACTATTTCGTGAAGCAGGTCGGCAAAAACTATATACCGGTCTCTCTCGCTGCAATAGGAAAAGGGTGAATCGGCGACAAACCAGAATTTTCCGGAGTTGACGATGTAGGGGACCCTGACCCCTCTGTTGTTTATCGCGTAGGCTTTCACTTTTGCAAGCGACGGATCGTCTATATCTACGATGCTCACGTTGTCGTCGCCCTTGGGAAATACCATGTCCTTGTATATGACCTTATTGAACTGCAGGTCTTCCCGGTACTCTTTGAAATGAAACCCGAACCTCTCCTTGAGCAGTCTCTGGTCAAGGTCGCCCAGCTGGTGATTGAGCCAGCAAAAAGTGCTTTTTGTCTTGAAGATGTCGGACCGGAAACTTTCGGGGAGGTTGAACTTTTTTTCGTAGCTCACGTAAAATACGTTGCTGTACATATCCATGCTGCCGGACGTGTACTCAGTAAGAGGGCTTAGCCTCACATTGGTGTCAAAATGACCCATAAGATTGGCAAGATACCTCGCATCGGTAAGCGCCGGCTGGCGTTTATCTTCACCCTGATCGTACAATATAAGGACTTTTTTTGTTGAAGCCTCGAGCGGCAGAGCAGAAACGAGAAAAACTGTCGTTAAGGATAGTAAATAAAAAAGTAGTTTAATTCTCGACATTCAAGCTTATGACCCCATCTATAATTTTTTGATTGTTAAAAGGAAAGATTTTCTTCTCGCCTTCAGTGTAACAGTGACACATATTGTGTCAAAAAGTGACAATTTAGTCAAGAGCTCAGGCATAAAGCAAAGCGGACATCAAAGCTTAAATGTCGGAATTTAGTTCGGCCCGCGAGGTTTTTTTGAGGAACATGAAGAAACCGTTCAGCTATCATCCAACGGGGGGTTCCCCCGTGAAGATCCTGATTATAGTGCGCTGCG
>CAZSIW010000329.1:0-2934 GCA_964606755.1 uncultured Elusimicrobiales bacterium
GATAACGTGAGCATACACGGGATACACTGGTTGTGGCTTATAAAGAAACTGGATCACGTTCCTCAGGCTCTGGCCGCAGCTGAAGCGGATGCGAATGGAATTGATATTAAATTTCCAGATTTCCGCTACGGTTTTACCTGCAAACGCCTGCGGGCCTCGATACCTGATTCTATGATATCGGCTGATGGAATCGAGTATAGACCGCTGGTTGACGATAAACGGTTTTTTAAGAACAGCCGGTGGAGGGCAACCCGATATTATCTCCGTGTTCCCCAGTGCCGCGTTGCTGGATGGGCGGGTATGGAGATGCTGGAAAATAAAACCTGCAGTGCCCGCTCTATAGAGTTAAGTGATGTGTTTTTTGACGCGCTGGTAGATAAGTATGCCCCACTAAAGCCCCGACTTCCGCCGCAGCATATGCCCAATGAATTTCTGGTTTCGATACCAATGAGCGTGCAGCTGGATTCAATTGACATCAATAACGGAAAGATCATTTACGGTGAGAGTTATATTATAGCCCATAAAACGGCGGTCGTGAGGTTCGACAACGTTCGGATGCAGGTTCGTGGTATCTCAAACCGGCAAAATATCGGCAACGCCGTCGTTCATGCTCAGGCAGATTTCATGGGCACAGGCAAATTGAAAATGGAGTTGTCCATGCCCCTGTTTTCACACGATTTTAACTGCTCGTATTCAATTTCATTAGGCGCCATGGCGATGAACAAGATAAATCCGTTTCTGGAAAACAGCCAGTTCATGCGTATCGATTCAGGCACCGTTCAACAGGTTTTCTGCAATATTAATATCAGCTCGGGAAATGCTCATGGAACGGTGCAGGCATTGTATAAAGACCTGAAATTAACACTGCTAGTAAAATCGACCGGCAGTGACGACAATATTATTAAAGAGATCGGTTCGTTCTACATGAATACGTTCTCTATCCGTTCCAACAATATGCCGGACACCCCCGGTTCCGTAAAGGTCGGCATCACACACTTTGTCCGCAAGAAAAAGGATACGTTCTTGCAGGTCCTGTGGTTTTCAGCGCGCAGCGGCATCCTGGACTTGCTTCTCACAAAATGAATATCGCGGCGAAATTAAAAAAAATTATAGTAAATGGCGTAAACGTGCTTACCCTCGTTGAAAGAAGGTTTTCAGGCATCGACGGCTCCCAGAGGGCCGGCGCGTTCGCTTACTACACGTTCTTCTCCCTCTTCCCGTTGATAATACTTTTTATCACGATAGCTTCCGCTTTTATCGATAAGGAGCAAGCCGGAAACGCGGTGATAGGCTACATCGGGATATACGCGCCCATAGGCGCGCAGCTGAAACGCCAGATATTCGGCGTGCTTTCCGGGCTGATGAATGCCCGCGGGCAGGCGGGTGTTGCCGCGTCGGTGATACTTTTCTGGAGCGCGAATCAGTTCATCAAGGCGCTCATCGTTACCTCTAATCGCGCATGGCGCGCGCAGGTATATAACTGGTGGCAGCTTCCGCTCAAGAGCCTGGTGCTTTTTTGTATTATGGCGGGTGTTGTGCTCGTAGGAATACTGGTTCCGGTAGCGGCACAAATGCTCGAAAGCCTGTTGTTCCCCGTACAAAACCATTTGTTGGCTGTGTACCGGACTGAGCGCCTGCTGGTTCCCATGCTTGTTCTGTTTTTCGGCCTGAGCCTGTTCTACAAGATCGCTCCAAGAAAAGAAGTACGGTATTCACAGGTATGGCTCGCCGCCCTTGCGGCGACTTTATTTCTGCGGGCCGGAGAGCTGTTGTTTTTGATATATCTTAAGAACTTTACCGCGTTTAACGCGGTCTATGGTGTATTCGGCGGGATTATGGCGCTGTTGTTGTGGATATACATCTCCGGTTATATAATAATTTTTGGCGTGTGTCTTTGCGCCGTAATGGCCGAGCCGGGGAGCGACAGGGAGTGTCCTTAAGGAAAGCCGGATAATAAATGTTTCTATGCTGTCATACTCGAGGCAGTAATCGGGTATCCAGTGGCGTTTATGCAAATTTATTCCCGCTTTTCAGACTCTGTCATAACTGTAGCTTGCCGATTTATCGGCGCTTTTTATCGGTCTTTCAAAGACGCCCATAAATGGGCTTGCTACAAAAACAGCAAGAACCGGGATTATGACACGGTATCTTTGCGTGAATGACAACAAGAGGAAGCGCACACCAATTTACCCGCCTAGCTCTTTCAGCTTTTTGTCGATCTCAACAAGCCGGGTTTTCAGCTGTTCGGGGGTCATGCCCTGGGCTTTGAGAAGCTCGATAACGAGCGGGGCGTTGTCACCGGATTCTATCATGTTTTTCATCTGTTCAAGGTTCTGTTTTTCGGTAAGCAGGGTCTGTTTCTCAAGCATCTTTCTGTTCAGCTCATCCTGTGAAGGTGTGGCTCCGTTTGGGGTAACGGGGCTGGCGGACTGAACCACTGATCCGCCAGCAACAGAGTCGACACGGTTAATAGCGGGTAACTCTGCGCCAGCATGGCCGGCCCTGTTTGTAGCAAAGGTCGCTGGTTCAGGTTTAACTTTTTCCTTTTTCCATCTTCCATTTTCCTTGGTTTTCTTGCTCATTTGCTTAGCAAGCGCTTCAAGCGCCCGGCCGTTGTCGATAAGGAACCTGGCTTTTTCGAGCAGGCTGGCTTGGGTGTCCTTTCTGATATCTATATCAAGGCTCAGTTCCTGGCCTCTTGATGTTTCTCTCACCCGGCCTGCATTTGCAGATGTACCAGTACATTCGGATGAACCCGTCCCGGCAGGTTGTGTCGGGCCTTCACTTTGCCTTTCGCCGGGAGTTTGTCCTTCGCTTGGAGTGAAGTCTTTGCGTTTGGAGAGCGCCTTCTTGAAGCGGTCAACAAAGCCCGGGACATCAGAAATAGTGCGATAATTTGGCACGGGAGCCGAAAACAGCTTTTTAAGCTCAGCC
>CAZSIW010000330.1:0-2909 GCA_964606755.1 uncultured Elusimicrobiales bacterium
TCGCCATCAAGGACAGCGGCACGGGGATCGGCCACGATATAATGGAAAAGATATTTGATCCGTATTTTACGACAAAAGGCGGCGGCAGCGGCCTAGGGCTCGCGTCGGCCTACTCGATAATCAAAAAACACAACGGCAATATAGTAGTTGAGTCGGAAGTCAGGAAGGGCAGTACTTTCCATATATATATCCCGGCGTGTAATAAAATCTTACAGAATAGAACTGTGGAGGTTGAAAAGATCGAGCGGGGGTCGGGAAATATTCTCGTGATGGATGATGAGGAACCTATCAGGGCCGTAATAGGCAGGATGCTGTGCGGCATCGGGTACACGGTGGAGTTCGCGAGCAATGGAGAAGAGGCGATCGCTCTTTACAAAGGATCCAGGAGCAAGTTCGATCTGTTGATACTTGATCTCACCGTAAAGGGCGGAATGGGAGGGAAAAAGACGTTTGAGGAATTGATCAAGATTGATCCCGGAGTAAAAGCGATAGTGGTAAGCGGCTATTCCGATGACGCCACGTTTTCAGAATATATGAAGCTCGGTTTTAAGGGATTCATAGGAAAGCCGTTCAATATATACCGCCTGAGCAAACTCGTGAAAGACGTTCTATCCAGCGATAAATAATTTGTTTTCCAATTGACCAGGGAAAAGCAGGCAGAGACGGATGAAAGTTTCTGCTTTTTTCATTTAGTGTGTTTCTATTTTGCCGGTATCCCGGGCTGGGGATGGTTATTTGAAAACAAGCATGGTGGAGGTTTGGTTAATATGATATATCAGCTCTTCGCCGTACGTGTTAAAACCTATGGTGGGGATACCGGAAAATATTTTCGCGTAGGCGTCTGTCTGGTGCTTTTCGTCGAGCTGCTGGGCTCTTAAAATGCAATGAAAATTGATGATCCCGGATATGTTCTGCGATTCACCGGCTTTTTTCTCTACTGCCTTCCTTGTGTCTTCCACGATGTCAGTCGATTCCAGCAGTAACAGCTCCGAACCACGCTGGATATTGCAATAGAACCGCATGCTTTTTCCCACAACCTGTTGTGGGCTGCGAACGTAGAGCTCGTCGTCGATGACTATCCCGACGGGGTTTGTCATGAAATGTGCCGCGGCGTCTTCAGGAGCGATACCCAGAGCTTCACTGTAGGCATCGACAGCGGGTTTGTTGTTAAACTCTATTACCTCTCTTAAAGACTCATCCACCCTGGTCGCTATCAATTTTTTGTCCAGCTTGTTGAAGCTCTGTGTTTTTATGAAACCAAACTTAGCCTTTGCCTTTATAAGGATAAGAAGGGCGGCGTTCACATAGATATGGCCGTTCGCAAAGACATGGGTTTCTCTGTATTTCAGGTCATCTCCGGCGGAAGCCCCTATAAACTGAATATTTGTGTTGCGCGCGATCGATTCCATCAGCTTTTCTTCAGCTCCGCTCAGGCCGTCGATAAGCACCATGCCCACGTACCTGCTGAAATCCATATAAAGCATGTGCACGTTGTAGTAGTATTCAAAACTCTTAAAAGACGAGTGCACGTCTACATTATCTTTAATATTTTTAATGACTTCGATCTTGACGTCTTCGATAGTCTCCTGGTCAAAGATCATGCAAACGACCGAATTCTTCAGCGCGAGCCCGCTTATTAGTTCGCCGGCTGTCGTACAGCCGAAGACGTCGGCTTTGGCAAATATATCCTTCATGCCCGTGTTTAGTGCCTGAAGATCGATATTTGAGTTAGAAAAAAACAAAACCATCCTCGGTTTGATGGTTTTAGAAATATCCGAGTATTGTCTGCCAAGGTCTGCCAGAACAGCTTCTGCGCCCGATCTTGTTGAGTGAATTGTTTTTATAGCCATTGGATAAATCGGTCTCCGTTCTGCTGTTAGTTTGCCGTTATCACAGCGAGCGCATTATTGAATGTAGGGGTGTGATGGAAATGCTTCCGGCTGAACAGCAGTTTTGGCAGGTTTTTCATGACTTTTACAGTTTCCACTTTCTTTTGGCGCGGTTTTCGAAATAGAGATCGCCAGAAAGAAATTCTTGTCTCTTATTTTATACCACTATTATCGAATGATGTCAAATTAGAAGGGCAGTGTGTTGATAAACCCTCAATAAAAAACTATAATATCGCATTATGGAAAATAAAGTGACGTTCGAGCTGGTGTTTAAGACGGCAAAAAAACTAATCCTTTTAAACTGCGTGTTCCTGCTGCTGATGTCTGTGTACCGCTCTATATTTTTTCTGTATTACGCCGACTTCAGGGCCTTGTCGGGCTTTTACTCGTATGTTCTTAAGGCGTTTTTCCTTGGCGTAAGGTATGACCTCGCTATACTCGCTTACATCAACATGCTGGTCACCGTTACTCTGCTTATAATGTGGGCGGTAAAAAACGTAAAGGCGTTCGTTGCCTGGCAAAAAGCCCTGCGGCTTTACTATACGGCGATGTTCGGCCTCGTGATCCTCGTATTGATCTGCGACTTCGGTTTCTTCATGTATTTCAAGACCCATATAAACATACTCATTTTCGGGGTCTGGGAAGATGACACGGCGGCTCTTGTATCGGCTATATGGTCCAATTACTGGAAAACGATAACGATACTAACCCTGCTGTTCTGCCTGCTCGTGCGCTGGGTATATTTTCTTACCGGAAAGTTCAAAGCTGACGTTCATGAAAGCAACGTTGAAATAAAAAATAAGCCCCTGCTGATACCTGTTTTCATACTGTCACTGCTTTGTCTTAACTTTGTGGCGGCAAGGGGCTCGTTCAATCTGTTCCCGCTGGGTGTCATGGATGCGGAGATCTCGCCCAATGATTTTATAAACAAGCTCTCTGTAACGGGCCTGCACACGCTTCAGGAGGCTCTTGAGTTCAGGTCCAAGGAGAATAAGGGTTACGATATAATAAAACAGCTCG
>CAZSIW010000331.1:0-2887 GCA_964606755.1 uncultured Elusimicrobiales bacterium
CCAATGAATGGGGACAGGCATAAGGCAGTCTATTCCCTGGCCATTGAAATACTCATCGAACCTTGTGGCCATGGCTTGAGCTAAGAAACCCGAGAGATAATCCCTGTTATTGTATTTCAATTTTTGTATTATCTTCCTCAAGCTGTCCTTATAGACAAAGCAGGACCTTATGTATTCATAGTTCTTTTTAGGCGTTTTTTGGCAGTAATAACAGTGCTCTCCCCCGTCCGGCAGTTCCGTGCCGCACTGCCTGCAATAAAGCTCTCCCATCAGAGGCAAACTGTTCGTACAATCATCGCATAGAACATTCCAGCTGTCATTATGAATGTCTCTGCCACAGGATGAACACAAAGGCGGGAACACAGCATCCAATAATTGTTTTAGGGGGTTTAACATTATAACCTGTTTAGAATTGTATCGTAACTCCGGCTGTCGCCTGCATTGTGTAATAATTCAGATCGCCTTCCAGCCTGTTCTGAACGTATCCGAGGCCGACTCCAGCGTTGGCGCGGAAGTTCTGGGAAATCTCATAATCCGCGGAGGATGTAAGATTGTAGTTGTTTGTGTTTTGAGTAATATCCAGACCGGAGGAAGTATATGATAATTTGAGCGATGAATTAAAGATGAGTCTGTTTGTAAGCGGCAGAGTCCTGTGAGTGAATGGAATTGGGATACCTTTCGGGAACGACATGTCGGAGTTCGCAAGAATTGTCAGAGCATGAGTAAAATTGTCCACGGTCGGTTTTCCAGTTCCATCTACCTGCCAGTTGTCGCTATAATCATATCTCAGCGAGAATCTCCATTTTTTTATGTTCATCGCGGTTTGCGCATATAGAGTGGTGTTCTCATTCTGTGCCGTTATAAGCGGCACACCTGTGGTAAAATCACGGCTTTGCCCGTTCGCGTATGTGCCCCCGAGGCTCAGGTCGAGTTTCTTTTTATACGTGAACCTTAAGTCAGTTCCATATGAATTACTTAAACTATCAGAAACTCCTAGCGTTTGGGATAATTTTTGCTGGCTTCTGAGGTTAAGGCTAGTATTATCCAGCCATTTATCAAGCCAGAAAAGCTGTTCCCATTTGTTCAGGTTTAAGGCTAAATCCGGCCATAAAATGGAAATACTATCCTTTTGCGTTCCCGTTACATATGACCATTCCTTCGAATCAGTGTAATTGATGTTTGCTGTCAGTGTTTTTAATGCCGCGAGCCTGCCCTTGAAGTTAAAAGCTTCGAAAGGGTTATACTTTCCCGAAAACCTGTCGTCGTCCCTTTCATCGATCGTATTGATCTGGGCGAAACCGGTCGTGGCAACGTCAAGCGGCAACAGGCTGTTACCTCTTATCCAGAGGCTTTTGTTGTCGAAAACATTAATAACATTAAAAGAACTCGGCATGTTCTGATATGAGTCGCTATCGGCTATTGCGTGAGCCAATGAAAATCCGAGCGAATTGGTATATTTTGAATTGATCAGGTCCTTCATGTTCAGGTTCCATGCTATTTGCCCGTTGCTTCTCCTTTCTATGACTTTATCCTGTGAAGGGAACTGAATGCTTCTCGTAGCGCTCAAAGTGTTAATAAATATCTGACCTAAAGCCGCTTTGTTGGCGATTATTTGATCAGTGTTTGATGTAACTCCGGTAAACTGTGATTGATCAGTATTAGTAGCAAGCATTTGCACAAGGTCTGGATAATTATTGATCAGCTGGTTGAAAAGATAAGCAAGATTTAACTGGGTCAGACCTGAACTGATATTGATGTTATAATTGTTAGGGATTTGACCACTGAAGACTTCATCTATAATTTTATTTTGGCCTAAAAAATATTCTTTTCCAAACCAATCCATGTCTATGTCACTCGCTACATATGGATTTGAATTATAAACAGCCGTGCTGAAAGTTAAGTCATAAGTTTCAGTAACTGTTACATTGTAGCTTAACTTCGGATCCAGCCATGAGAATATTCTTAGATCTGAAGTGCAGCCCATGTTCTGTGCGGTAGATTTAGGGTATTCCCTGTTTACATTGTCAGTTTCAAATATCGCGTCTCTTTCTTTCACCCTCGAAATACTGTAACTGGGATTTAAACTGAACCCTTTCCATGGCTGAAAAGGAGCTGTACCGCCATAACTTTGCGTAACTTCCCAGGTATCGAATTTCGATATATCAAGGTACTTCTCCAAGGTGGGCAGGTCAAGAAAATTATCCGTGTCTATTATCCTTGTGGATGGATAAGTCTTGAATATTGAATTCGTTAAACTATAATTTCCGGATATCGATAAAGGAAATATATTGATTCCAGTTTTTATTGGAGAAATAGAATTCAGTTTTATAGGGAATGGATAACTTGCCGTACCGGTAAAAGTCTCACGGTCCTCGAGCCTGTTTATATTCTGCGTATCTATTATACTCCTTGAATACTGGCCTCCTATATTGGGCAAAAGCGCGCTGAATGGAGGCGCTATCTTTATCAGCGGCGCAAACAATTTTTTAAGATCAGGGCTTGTAGAGGCGGCTCCCGTGTAAGTTATCATTTCTCCCTGATCTAACACCGATACTAAATTACTCTGGTTCTGCACGACGGCAGGTGTTATCGTACGTGTTTTTGAAAGGCTTGTGTTCAGCGGTAGAAAGCTAAGACGTGTTAGGTTAAGATAACCGTCATCTTCGAGGTAATCTCTATTATATATACCGGCCGCGAAAGTCTGGAAGTTCCTGTCTATCGACTTCCTCTTGGCTCCCGCCGTAAACCATCCCGGGCAGTTTAGATCTGCGGTGGCCTTCCAGGCAGCGCCCTGCAATGTCCTTGAGCCCGTGACATGTATCTCGCTTAACCAGAACAAACCGGAAGAGCCGGCTTTTGACCTTACTCCGACTTTTATCTGGCTTAT
>CAZSIW010000332.1:0-2346 GCA_964606755.1 uncultured Elusimicrobiales bacterium
CCTGCTCATTATAGCAGGCTCATCACAAGTGTTGCACTAACGATTTGAACTCGGGGAATGGTCTTCCGCAAAATGGATGGTTTTAAAACGAGTCGTTGAAACTTGAGAACACGGATATCGTCCGCACCCATTATCAACCCTGTTTATTCTCAAATTTTACTTCTTCTTTTTTTTGGGCATTGCTTTCTTTTTCGTAGATTTTTTATCCATTTGTTCCCCCTTTATTTACATTTGTTCTGTGCCGCTAAACCCTGCGGCCCGGGACTATTTTTCCCTGCCCACATGTTTCTCATGCATCTCCATCATTCCCTCGCGCATGCTTTTCCTTATCTCCGGCAGTTTCGCTCTCTGCTGGTCGGTAAGCACGTTGTAGGCCTTCTCCATGGCGTCTATCCTGGCCATCGAAACGTCGAGCATTATCTTGTTGATCTCCTGCGCCTTCTGCCTTATCATCGTGAAATCAGGCTTGTCCTGCATGTGCGCTATGCGGATATCCACGAAAGCTATCTTGACGTCCGCTTCCTTTGTTATGACCAGTTTTTCGAAATCGGTCTTTATCGTGCGCAGTTTTGATACCTGCTCCTTCGAGAGTCCGAGCTTGTCGCTGAACTTAAGGTACATATCCACGTTCATCAGTTCCGGGTTGAGAGGGTTCAGGGCGTGCATCATGCCGCCGTGTTCCATCATCTCGTGGCCCATCCCTTCACCGCCCATCGGCGGGTCTTTCTCGTCCTCGGCGAACGCTCTCGCGGCAGAAACGGAAAAAACAAGCAGTGCGACAAACAAAAATTTCTTCATCTGAATATCCTCCTGAAATTAAAATTATAAATCAATTTTACCACGGTTGGCGCATCGAAACAATTGCAAAGGGTAACGGAAGACTGACCAAAAAGATACATGGGGCCTTGCCCCCTTGATCACACTGATTAAGAAAGATTTCGCGATCGGACTTCCGGTGTATCTGTGTAATCGCCGTTTCAAATCCGTGAGATCGTTTTTATTATTGCGCGGCGCCCTGCAGGGCCGGGGCTTTCCGTGGCGCGGGCAGCGGCTGGTCGGCTTTTTCATGCGCGAACAGCTCGGCGTCGAGCTGCGGTAGCCTTTTCAGGTCTATGTCCACATTTTTTCTTATGCCGAGGTTCATTGCGAGATACAGCAGAGGATGCGACAGGTTGCCGGGCAGCCTTTTAAGTATGGAAGAATAAGAGCTGAACTCTTTTTTAATCATGATCTCGCCTTCCTGAAGCTCGTGCGGTGTCATGTGGGACGGCCTGAAAACAACGGTAGAGTGGTCGTAATATTTCCAGTCGTTCGTGAGCAGCCGGTTCTCTCTCTTGAACTGCTCGTAAACCCGTGTTCCCGGGTAGGGCGTAAGGATGTTGAGAGATGCGCTGCTCACGTCGTTCCTCATCAGAAAATCCAGCGTCTCCGGGAAAACGTCACTTGTGTCCCCGTCGAGCCCGAACACGATCGAGGCGTGAAAATAAATGCCGAGGTCTTTTATTTTTTTGACGGCCTCGTCCAGTTTTTCAATCTGCTTGATGGACTTGGGCATCCTTTTCATCTGGGTTTCCGAGACGCTCTCTATGCCGAAAAAAAGGCCGGCGCAGCCGCTTTCCCTGGCGAGCTTCATCAGCTCGGTGTCGTTGACGAAGGAAACGGAGGACTGGCTCACCCACTCTATCTTGTACGGCTTTATGGCGCGGAAAAGCTCCTTGGCGTAGACGGGGTCGCCGATTATGTTGTCGTCAAGGAATATGTACCTCTTGCTGCCGAACTCCTCGAGGTCGCGGACTATATTTTTTACGGGGATGTGGCGTATCTTTCTTCCGAACAACCCCGACACGCAGCAGAACTCGCAGTTGTACGGGCACCCGCGCGTGGTCATGAGAGGAATGACGTCGAACAACCGCTTGCGGACGGATTTTCTGTATTTCATGCGGACATATTTATCGAGGTTCGGGGCGGGGTCGTGATACTTCTTTTGCAGGGCGCCGTTCTCAAAATCCTCCAGCAGGCGCTCCCACACGGTCTCGCACTCGCCGACCACCACGGAGTCGCAGTGAGCGATGGCCTCGTCATAACAGATGGTGGGGTGCACGCCGCCCATGACAACCGTCTTGCCGCGCTTTTTGAACTCGCCCGAAATAAAATAGGCGCGGGGCGCGTTGGCCGTCATACAGCTTATGGCTACGAGGTCGCACTCCTCATCGAGGTCGATGGTGTCGGTTTCTTCTTCTATTATTTTTACTTCGTGCCCGGGAGGCGTCAGGCCTTCCAACAGGTGCAGGGCAAGCTGGGGCATCATAAGGCCGGACGGGGTTTTCACGTCAGGGGCGATGCTTG
>CAZSIW010000332.1:2356-2885 GCA_964606755.1 uncultured Elusimicrobiales bacterium
ATACCAGTTTAGCCGCGCTCGAGCAGTTGCGCGTTTCGCCTTTTGTCTGTCTTTTTTCAACCTGATCGTTTTTTTTCGCCCCCGCGGCAGAACTGCTTTCTTGATGTTGTTGTCTTGTTGTCATTCCCGCGAAAGCGCACAGCTGTCCCGTTGTTTTAGATGTTTACGACGAAAAAAATTTTTTAAGGTTTGATTCCAAAGACGCCTGTCATTCCTGCGAAAGCTGGAATCCATAAATATTATCCGGCGATGTCAAAAAACTGGATACCTGCTTTCGCAGGTATGACAACAACGGGACAACAGTGCGCGAAAACGGAAATCCAAGTTGTTTTTTTACTATCTTAAATCTCCCGGGCAAATGGCCTGCCGTCGCGCTTAAACCCGAATAAAGATTAGTCAGCAAAATATGGAAGCGTGCGATTCCATTGCCCGGATGAATTTGTGAGAATGCTAGCACGCTGGAAACCTTCGCGCAGCGGCTGACAGTTCACATAGAAATGTATTGAATAGAGGAGCATACAATGTTCAG
>CAZSIW010000333.1:0-2875 GCA_964606755.1 uncultured Elusimicrobiales bacterium
GCAGAGAGCCGCGCCCTGATGAAGGAGGCGAAAAGGAAAGATATCAGAGGGATATTTTATACCGCCGGCGGCAGGACCGAGTTGAACTCTGCGGTCCACAAAGCCATCAGTAACGGGATCCCTGTTATATCTTTTGACGCGGACGCGCCCGAAAGCGAAAGGCTGGACTTTATAGGAACGAACAATTACAACGCCGGGTGTCTCGCGGCAGAAACCATAGTGCTGCTTACCGATAAAAAGGGGGCCATCGGTGTTTCTACCAATATGGGCCCCGATCACCTGGATGCCCGTATAAAAGGGATGAAAGACACCATAGCCAAGCTGGCTCCGGACACGAAGATATATGTTTCCAACGACAAAGGACTTCCCGAAATATCATACCGGGTGGCAAAAGAATTGTTGAGAGATCACCCCGATATAACGGGGATACTTGTCACGCATTCCCTGCCCACCAAGATGATCTCCAAAGCCGTAGACGATCTTAAGCTGGTCAAGAAGGTGCAGATCCTCGGGTTTGACATCGATCCGGAGACCATTAAACTGGTCCAGGATTACAAAGTTTACGCGACGGTAGTGCAGGACAACTATTTAATGGGATACCTCTCCATGATATTGACATACTACGCCGCTCACATGGACAAAATGCCCGACCAGCGCGACAGGAGCTGGAGGATCGCGGCGATCTCCGGTTTTCTTGACAAGAACAAGGACAAGCTGGACCAGAAACTCAAAATAAAGTTGTCGAAGATACTCGAGCAGGTAAAAACCGCCAGGACAGACAACCCCATCGACACAGGCGTAGGCATATACACGGCAACCGACTTCGTGAATTTTGAGGATGACCCCTTACTAAACGCCTACAAAGACCAGCTAAAAACAAACCCCCGCTGACCGGCAAATCCAAAGAGTTCCTATATACTCCCGTGTTTTCCAGCCGCCCTGAGTTATCAAAACTAATTGATTTGAACAATAGTTATTAATTTTGTATAATTCATTAAATAAAGCGCCGAGGTAGCTCAATTGGTAGAGCAATCGCTTCGTAAGCGATATAAAAAATAGACGGAAAAATCAATAAAATGTGTGATATTTGTTAAACATACAATATAAGTGTAATCCAGAGCCATAAAAACCCGCCTAAAACACATAAAAAACACTCATAAATCAATCAAAAAACCATCTAGAAACTCTTAAATCTCATAGAGATCCTCAATGCCACCTTTTATAGACATAGTTTGAACAAAAACTATTAAACTCTAAACGAAATTTTCCACTACAAATTTAAAATACTCTTTCTCAAAGATAAAACGTACCCCAATTTCTTAAACGAAATTTTCCGCTACAACTTTAAATACCCTTCCCAACGTCAAAATTTACCCTGTTTTTTTTAAACGAAATTTTCCACAACAACGATTGTTTATACAATAAAAATGTTTCTTTGAAGGGGTAGGTTGTCCAGAAAATATACTATTACTTATGTTTTTTGGCTTCATTTCGGTTGCGCTTGTCTTGCCTTCGAATCCAGTTCATTTTTTGTCAATTTTAATTTCCAAATCCCCTCACGAAAATATTTTTCAGAAAAATGTTTTTTAAAATAGATAGGTACAAATTGCATATTATCGACGGTAATTGTACAGATAGGTTCTTGTTGTCAAATTTGAGTTAAAAATATTTTAATACTAGGTGTCAGATTTTTTCTTCAGAAAGCTATAATTCTATAGAAGGGGATGTAATTACAATATTTTTATTTTTGGGCCATGTGTCAGATTGGAGGCTTAAAAAAGTATAAATATATAGAGGGGTACATGGTACGACAATACCGGTCCACCCCCCAACGATTTACATATGTAATAAAAAATGGAGGAATATGATTAAAGAATTTGTGAATATTTTAGAGCACGCGACAAATGCTAGCAAATTAGCAAACGTTTATTGTAATGCTCCTAAAGACAAAGAGTGGATAAGAAAAACAGTCTTTTACAAGGAGCATGTTGAGGCTGTAAACAAAACGAAAGATTTGGCAAATAAATTCTTTTCCTATATCAAAAATACCGAATCAACAGATAATCTTATTGATGCTGAATTGAAAAAGGAAATACAAATGGACATGAACGAAGATAATCTCGCTGAAGAAGATATTGGAAAATTATTCTGGTTTCTCTTGACCCTTCCGATATTAAGCAAGGGTGTGGTATCAAAGAAAAGCAAGAAGAAAAATATATCTATTGGGAAATGCAAACTGTATCCCTTGTATCCTTCAATAGCAGATATCTGCACAGGTGTCCTTAATGAATTGGATATTACCTTAATGGAAAAAGATATAGATGGTGTCGAAAATGATAAGCGGAGAATTATTCACAAGTTTGTGGAAAAAGCAGTTCAATGGTTAGATAGTGAACTTGATACAAAGGACCAGCCACATATGGACCCTTACACTTTATTGCTTGAGTTTCCTGATGAATGTTATGCGTCAAAACAGGTATTACTATCAGTGATAGCATTTTTATACGATAGATTAACTACTGCTCTTGAAAGAGAAATTGCTAACCATGAGAAACATATAGAAACAAGCAAAACTCAAGGAGGGCAACTCCCCAAAACAAAAATACTTAAATGGCTCAAATCTTTTCCAACAGAAGCAGATGTTTTTGGGGAAAGTTTCGCGGTAATAAGACAAGCATTTTTTTACAATAATAAATATGATTTGGATTATGAAAACCTTACGTTTGGTTCAATTTGGAAAAAAATACGTTACATATCAAGGACGTTGAAAGGTAACGTATATGATACTCTTAAGAGACAAAGACCTGAATTTGAAGATTTTAAGAAAATCGTAGATTCTAATCCCTGGATCCGCAGTATTGAGCTGAGCAGTTGG
>CAZSIW010000334.1:0-2795 GCA_964606755.1 uncultured Elusimicrobiales bacterium
CGCCTGCCTCTTTCGCTTGAAATTATGACCCATGTGCCTATTATTGGATCTCTTCTAAATTCTGACATATCTGCCTCCAAAACAATCTTTTTCAGCTATCAGTCCAAGAAAGTATTTTAGCTGAAAGCTGACGACTGACAGCTTATCTAAGATATCTCCAGTTTGTTCAAGAACTCTATACTTTTTTTTACTTCCCGGTCAGTTGCCTGAGGATGCGCCTCAATGACCTTTATCTTTACGTTTTTCAAGAACTCTTTCATCCCTGCAAAATCTATCTCTCCGCTTCCCGGCGCGAAATGATCGTTGATCTTTTTTACGTCCTGCAGATGGCATCCGATAATACTGCCGGAAAACGCGCTTAAGTAAGATGCCTGGCCCTCTACCAGCTTGAGCCTAGCCATTATCTCCGCGTGCCCGGTGTCGTGCCAGTATCCGAGCTTGGACCCCTTGAACACATCAAGAAGCCTTATCATCTCCTCGATCGAAGGCATCTCGTGGTAATGGAACCTGTTCTCCAAACCCACGGATACACCGGCCGCTCCGGCATGGTCCAGAACCGGCTCAAGTGTATTGACGAGATACTCAAAATATCTGGACTGTTTCTTTTCTCGTTCGTGCTGCAAAGAGCTTCTATAGTTTTTGATCAGCTTGCCGTTGATCCCGAAGTTCGCCGCGTAAACATACAGGTCTCCGCCTGAAGGGTACATAGGGACCGAACCCGCGTGCACTACTATTGCGCCAGCTCCCAGCCGTTTCGCCCAATCGATCGTTTTTTTTGTGAGCTTTACGGCGGAATCCCTTTCCCCGGCGTCATCCGAGGTGAAGGAGTATGCGGAATATATTGTCCGGTTACCCGGCACGTTTTCAAGGCGCGGGCAGTAGTTGTGGAGGCTTGAGATGCTTATTTCACCGGATTCTACACATCTCATGGCATCCGCCAGCCATGCCTCCGGGAATTCGACGTTAAGTTCTAGAGAGTTAAAACCAAGCTTTTTTACGTGAGCCGACAGTTCCTTCCAGCTTTTTTTATTCTTTATACAATATGCCGTTGATAAGGAAAGCATTATTTTTCTTCAGGCTGTTCTTCCTGCTGAGGGAGTTCCTGCTGCTGATCTGCCTCACTTTTAGGCTGGTCAAGCTCCATCTGCAGGTCTTCCACCTGAGCCTCTTCGCCGTCGGTCTCCTGCGGAGACTCATCGGCTATTCCTTCCGTTTCCTGCTGCGGCGGAGTTATCTCGTCCAGGGAAGGAAGCTCGCTCAAATGAGTCAGACCGAAATGCCTCAGGAATTCCTGGGTCGTTCCGTACAGGAGGGGCCTTCCGATGGTTTCTTTTCTCCCCACTATCTTTATGAGCTTACGTTCGAGCAAAGTCTCCAGCACGCCGCTCGTTTCGACACCCCTGACCTCTTCAATCTCGGAGCGCGACATCGGCTGTTTGTAGGCTATTATGGAAAGCGTCTCAAGCGCCGAGTTCGAAAGCCTGAGCGTCGTCTTTTCTCTGTATAGTTTTTTTACCCACGGCCCGAACTGCTTTTTTGTCGCCAGCTGCCAGCCGTTGGCCACGAACTTAAGCTCGATTGGGCTCTGTCGGTTCTCATAATCGCGCCCTATCTCGTTTATGACCTGCTCGACGTCGTGGCCCTCGGCTTCCTTGCCGAGTATGTGCTTGATATAAGACGTAGTTACAGGAGTATCCGATACGAATATCAGGCTCTCGATTATATCTCTTGCTTCTTTCGCGTCCATAGATCACCCTTTCCTTAATAGTACGGAGTACCGTGTACGGTGTTCGAGTTTAACTTAATAAAATCATTGGACTCTATACCCCGTACACGCACTCTCTACTGCTTATAAATTATTTGTTTTCAGTATCTTCCGGAGAAGATTCGAGCATTACTTCAGCCGCTTCCTGCTCAACCTGCACCTGCTGGCCCGCCTCTTCTTTTACCCTGTAAACCCTTATCTCAGAGAACAAATCGGTCTGTTTCGCTATTATCTGTTTTAACCTTATGAGTTCAAGCATCGCGAGAAAGCACAGTATGAGGCCCCTCTTGTTCGTTTCCCGCTTCAAAATATCGTCGAAACTCAGGAACTCCTTGCCTTCGAACAGATCAAGGATCTCCCTTATCTTCTGTTCTATCGGTATTTCTTCTACTATTATTTCTTTTACGTTGTCCGGCAGCTCCTGCAGGACGTTCTTAAAGCTCGAGAGCAGATCGAAAAGCGACACCTCAAGAACATAATCATCTTTTTCGAACACGGGCGGAGGCCTGTAGTAAATGTCGGAAAAATAGTCTTCCCTTCGGCCGAGCTCTTTTGCGACGTCTTTGAACTTCTGATACTCCATAAGCTTGGCCTTGAGCTCTTCAAGCGGGTTCGGGCCCTCTTCTTCCTCGGGGTTTTGCGAAGGAAGAAGCATCTGGCTCTTTATCTGCATCAGGGTGGCCGCCATCACTAGAAAATCACCGGCGACCTCAAGGTTCAGCTCCTTCATCATGTCGATATAATCGAGATACTCTCTCGTTATCTGGGCGATCGGGATCTCGGAGACCTCCAGGTCGCTTTTCTTTATAAGGTAAAGCAGAAGGTCCAGCGGGCCTTCGAACATTTCCAGATGGACGTCGTAAACCATTTAAACTCCCATTTCAAATTTCAAATCTCAAATTACAAATTTACAGCCTCACCAACCTTTCCTACAGAAGACGTTCAACTTGCATTTTGCAATTTACAATTTGCAATGCATTTTATATTTTAATCGCCTTTCTCACCTGTTCCATCGTTTCCTGGGCGGTTT
>CAZSIW010000335.1:0-2781 GCA_964606755.1 uncultured Elusimicrobiales bacterium
TTTCAAAAGAGATAGGCGAAACGGTTTCACCGGCCCTGGTGATAAGTTCCGAAGAACCGGTTCAGGTTAAAGACGTAATAAAGATCGAAAAATGATCCCGTCTAGGCTTGGATCCGTACTCTAAAACGGGTGTAAACGAAATGCAAAAATATCTGATTGTCGCTGTGATATTGTTCGGGCTGGGGTACTGGCTCAACGATTTTGTCCGCGGCGGAGGCCTGGAGAAATACCTGGACGAGCATCCCAACCCGGCCTTTAACTCGCAGTTGGAATATTATTGGGGAAGGGGCCTTGAGCTCGCGGCAAGGACTGATTCCGCATGTTACAGGTACAAGAGGGTTTTCGAGAAATATCCGGACACAGAAAATGCTCCTCTGGCGCTTGACGCATATATTGAGTTGCTGGATTCGCGGAACACCAATAGAAGCCTTGTGTTGGAATATTCGAAAAAATTTCTTGAGAAATATCCAAACCACCCTAAAGCCGAGCTCATAAAAAGAAAGATTGAAATAATAAAACAGAATATGTAGTAAAGAAGGCGTGAATAGTCGATAGTGAACAGTGAATGGTATAATGCTGTTGTAGTGGCTGTTACTATTCGCCGTTTACCGAAGACTATTCACTGTTTTTTTATGGATAGAGAGAAGACTTCAGCTGTTTTGTTGAACATGATACCCGAGATCGGCCCCAAACGGTTCATGGCGCTCGTCAACCGTTTTGGCAGCCCCGCGAAGGTTCTCGAGGCGGATATTTCTGAGCTCAGATCGGTCGAGCAGATAACGGAAAAAGTCGCCGAAAAAATATTTAATGGCAGACGCAGCGTGGATGTGGAAAAAGAGATAGAGCTCGCGGAAAAACTGGGCGTTGATATAGTTCTTTATAACGAAAAGACGTACCCCTTAAGCCTTCTTGAGCTGGACTGTTGCCCGCCGGTCCTTTATATAAAAGGGACGGTAACTGACAAGGACCTTTTCAGCGTCGGCGTGGTAGGCACGAGGCGCCCGACGAATTACGGCAGGGTCGTGGCTGAAAAATTCGCGAAAGACCTTACTTCAAGCGGTGTGACCGTGGTTTCTGGTCTCGCCAGAGGGATCGACACCGAAGCCCACACGGCGGCGCTTGCCGCGGGCGGACCGACTATAGCCGTTGTCGGGTGCGGTTTGAACAGGCATTATCCTCCAGAGAACAGGAAACTGGAAGAGAAGATAGCCGGCAACGGGGCCGTCATAAGCGAGTTCCCTTTGAACCAGGAGCCGGACAGGCAGAATTTTCCCAGAAGGAACAGGCTTATAGCCGGCATATCGCTCGGCACCCTTGTGGTTGAGGCGGACATGAAAAGCGGGGCGCTCATTACGGCGAGGTATTGCGTCGAACAGGGCAAGGACGTGTTCGCGGTTCCAGGACAAATTTTCTCAGAGTATTCAAAAGGCGCTAATTATTTGATAAAATCTGGGGCACACCTTGTGGAGGATGCCCGGGATATTGTTGAGATACTCCAGCCGGTGGCGCAGTGGGCGGGTAAGATCAAAAGGATGCCCGCGGCTGAGAAACCACTGTCTGTCGAAGATATGGGCAATAAAGACGTTTTTGAATTTATCAGGAAGCATTCTGACGGCGTTTCGATAGATGTGATAGCCGAAGGGATGAATCGCCCGGTCAGTGATGTCGCGGTCGCCCTTTTTGACCTCGAAGTCAAAGGATACATAAGAAGCCTGCCCGGCAAGATGTACATCGCGGGACTGTGAAAATGTTTCGCTGTAGGCCTATAATAAAGAACTCAAGGAAAACAAAATGACAAAGTATCTGGTTATAGTTGAGTCGCCGACGAAAGAAAAGACAATATCAAAGATCCTGGGCTCGGATTTTGACGTTAAGGCGTCCTACGGGCACATAAGGGACCTGCCAAAAAGCAAGATCGGCATCGACATAGAAAAAAATTACGAGCCGCAGTACACGCTGATGCCGAAGGCAAAGAAAGTGATCGCGATGCTCAAGTCTGCGTCCGCGAAGGCGGAGACCGTCTATCTCGCGACTGACTACGACCGCGAGGGGGAAGCCATAGCCTGGCACCTCAAGGAAGCGCTCGATATTTCCGATAAAAAAGCGAAGAGAATAACTTTCCACGAAATAACCGAATCGGCCATCAAGGAGGCTGTCAAGAGCCCGAGAAAGATAGACCCGGACCTCGTTGACAGCCAGCAGGCCAGGCGCGTGATGGACAGGCTCGTGGGTTACAAACTTTCACCGCTCTTGTGGAAAAAGATAAAGTACGGTCTTTCAGCCGGAAGGGTGCAGTCGGTAGCGGTGCGCCTCATCTGCGACCGAGAAGACGATATAGAGAAATTCAAATCCCAGGAATACTGGTCGTTGTCGGCCGAGCTTAAAAAGGGCAACGAGGAAAAGTTCGTTGCGGACCTTTTTTCAAAAAACGATAAAAAGTTCGACAAACTGGATATAAAAGACAAAGCGACGTCTGACGCTATAATCAAGGAACTCGAGGGCGCGACCTATAAGGTAGATAAGATCGAAAGCAAGGAGCAGAAGCGCTCGTCTTTCCCTCCCTACTCCACTTCCACGATGCAGCAGGATGCTTCAAGAGCCATCTATTTTACGGCGGCAAAAACCATGCTCATCGCGCAGAAACTCTACGAAGGCGTCGAGCTGGGCACGGAAGGCAACGTCGGCCTTATTACCTACATGAGGACCGATTCTTTGAACGTTGCTGAATCCGCCAGGGCCGAGGCAAAGAAATTTATTGTCTCGCAGTACGGTGAAAAATTC
>CAZSIW010000336.1:0-2779 GCA_964606755.1 uncultured Elusimicrobiales bacterium
GTTCAGTTCCTTGAGGAATCCGAATCAACGCAGGAAGAATTCTTTCACACCTTCAACACCCTCCACCAGAACTCGAAACAGATAATAATCACATCCGACAAGCCCCCGAAAAGGCTGACCACCCTTGAAGACAGGCTCAGGAGCAGGTTCGAGTGGGGGCTGATAGCTGACATAAAATCGCCTAACCTCGAGACCCGCGTGGCGATACTGAAACGCAAGGAAAAAAATGAAAAGTTGAACCTCGATGACAACCTTCTCCTTTACATCGCTTCCAAACTTAAATCCAATATACGCGAACTTGAAGGGTTTTTGAAACGCATAAATGCGTACGCGTCCCTCACCAAGCAGGAAGTTAATATTGATCTCGTGAAATCGCTGATGTCCGATCTCCTTCCGGAAGGAGATGTGGACGCGCAGCCCGGTCCTGATACGAAGGAAGTTTACGAGGTAAAGCTTAAAGGCGAAAACTCCTCTTCAGTAGCGCCGCGGCCGTCACAAACTGTTCAGCTGCCCTCGCAAAACCAGAGCGCGTGGATGAAGACCGCGAACCCTCCCGCCAGGCAGACCCCGGCCGTAAAAGAGGAACCGGTTACAAATGTTCCCGCTGAACCTCCGGCTGTGCCGGTAGCGGGAACCGCGGGCGGCAGCGCAAAAGAAGAGATCGTTATAGTTAAAAAGAGCGCCGTGCAGCCGCACGGTGCGGTGCCGGGCGCTGCACCGCAGATGGTTGAACAACAAGATACGGGATTGAAGTCCGTAGATGTCGGGTTCTTTTTTCCGTCAAACAAAACCGAAGAACTGTCGAAGGTGAAGGAAAGATTCAAAGAAGTGATCAAGAAACACAAGCTGAAATTCAAGCTTGAGAGCCTTTTTGAAAAAGGTTATGAGTATATAGGCAAGATAGATTACAGCATATTCTTTCAGCTGTGTTCTGAAAAAAACGCCCACATAGCTGTAGTGCTCGGGCCGCCGCCTGAGACTGAGGAGACCGGCGAAGAGTTCTCCAACATTCTTTCGACGCTTATGGACGAAAAGCAGATATCTCTTCAGCTGGTCCCGTGGGCGGACCTGAGCAAGGATTACAGGTATTTGAATCTGGCTCTTGATATAACGCTTTTAAAACACAGAGGATAGATTAAAGTCGGCCGCTCGCTCCGGAGGGTTGCTTGAAAAGACTGGTATCGGGTTTCGTTCTCGCCGTTTCATTGATAGTGGCGTTCACGACACTGCTGTGGATGTCCCTTACCCTTATGCTGCTCAGGTCTTTTTCGATGCATGAGACCGGCAGGCTTCTCAGCCTGGACAATAGTCAGGTTATAACCGCAGTAAAAAATGCAAAGAAGCCAGAGAACCGTTCCTTCCACCTGCAGGACTCGCTCGGCAAGATTTTATTGTCCGATAAGATATCTCTTTCCGCGGTCTTTGACGAGCTAAAGACCCCTGTCGCGGTCTGGAAAAGCCGCTCGTCCGATTTCTACGTTTTTGGCAGCGTTGAATACCCCCTTTCTGACGCAAGCAATGTGATCGGATATCTCAAGGTCAGGCCGAACATGGACTTTGTGTTCCATAAGGCAACAAGCGGGAAGTATGCCGTGTTCGCCGCGCTGTGGCTGCTCGGCTGGTTCTGTTTAACCGTGTTTTTGTTGTGGCTGTATTTTTATTTCAACCTCTTCCTGCCTCTCGAAAAAGTTTCGAATTTCGTGGACACTCTTGAGAACGACGAATTTACACCGACCAATCTCGGCTCTATATACTCGTACTGGCGTTACATCGCCGTTCGCCTCAACAAACTCTACGAGAAGATATACGACACCAGAAGCACGACGAATATGTTGTTTTCCATATCGAAGTCCCTTTCTTCAACTCTAGAGATAAACGACATCTCCGACCAGATCCTATTGATAATACAGAAAAAATATGAGGATGGATCCTGCGCCATAATGCTGCTGGAGGACGACGGGTTCCTGAAAATAAAAAACCACAGGGGCCTTTCGCTGGACTTTGTGGACAGAACATATTTGAGGCCGGGAGAGGGGTACGAGGGCCAGGCGTTCAAGGACTGCAGAGCGGTCACGATAAACGATTTCAGCCACGAGACGCCCTTTATCAATATACACATGCTGGAGCAGGAGGGAGTGTCATCGTTTATGCACGTTCCACTTAAGATAGAAGAGAAGTGTATAGGGCTTTTGTGCGTTTATGCCAGAAAAAAGAATTTTTTCACGGATGATAAGATAAAAACGATTTCGACGCTCGGGGAATATTTGTCTATAGGAATGAGGAACGCAAAACTCTACGAAAAGATAAACGACTACAACAGGAAGCTGGGCGCGGAGATAACCTTTACGACAAAAGAGCTGATGCAGACCAACTCCCGCCTGATCCAGAGGGCAAGGGAGATGAAAGCCCTCTCCGATATCGCGGCCTTTGCTGCTTCGAAAGTTAACCTGTCCGAGATAATCAAGATGATAACGGACCGGCTCAAGGAGCTGATGTCGATACAGGAGGCCGGGTTCCTTTTATACCTGAAGGATACCGGGGATCTCGTGCCGTACCCTCCATTTTTCGGAATAAAGGACAGCGAGTTTTCATATCTCAGGTTCAAGCTCGGTGAATCCGATAACCTGTCGAAAATGGTCAAGGAACGCACCGCGATGATCTATAACATACCGGAGGACGCGAAGAACGCCCTGCCTGTCATCGGCAACCTCGTAAGCATCCATTCCATGGCCCTCGTGCCGCTGTGCTCGCAGAACAAAGTAATAGGGATACTGGGTGT
>CAZSIW010000337.1:0-2757 GCA_964606755.1 uncultured Elusimicrobiales bacterium
TGTTGGTGATACGCCTGCCGCCTATTTTCCTTAGAAGATAGTACGCCCTGAAAAGCGGGTGCCCCATTTCAAGCTTAACGAGCCTTTTTTCGGGAAATATCCTGGACAGCTCGCTTCTGAACTGTGAATCGAACTGGCTGCCTTTCAGGCCTGTTGAGTCCTCTACAAACACCATTCCCCCGTTTGAAACATAACGCCTGAAAAGCTCTGTCTGCCTGGAGTCGAACCTCGGGAAACCGCCGTTCCCGAGTATCACAAGAAAAGGGCTTGAGAACAAAGCGCTGTCATATATCGTTATTACCCGCCTGTTCTGGGCAAGTATGATGTTAGTTGTTGTCGCCAGAAATTCAAGTATATCCTGCCACGTTTCCGGATACGGGTCCCATTTGCCGTCATATTTCAACTGGGTAAAAACAAACCTATTGCCCTCACCGGCAAATACGGGAAGAGTTATTGTTAACGAGATGAGTAAAATCAGTATTTTCTTCATTTTATACCTGCTGAAATTTGTTCGCTACGCTCACGAAACTGTGAAACTTGCTCGCTTTGCTCGCGAAATTGACGACAAATCAATTTACATGCTTTTAATTTCGTCCGCCAAAGGCGGACAAGTTTCAGATTCACAAATCTCGTTCCGCCATGGCGGAACAAATTTCGGTTCACTTCTTATACTTCGGATTCGCCAGCCAGATCTCGGCTATCACCAGCAGCAGAAGGAGCAGCAGGATCAATTTCGAGAACTCTTTGCCTGAGAGTATAGAAATAAACGTTTTTTCCCAGCCTTCGATATCAAGCTCGACCAGTTTCGAGCCTGGAAAACATTTTTCAAGGTCAGCGTCAGAGGCGGGCGTAAGGTCGCTCTCGTCCGTGCCGGGCTCTATATTTACCGCGAAGCTCACCTTCCTCTCACCGTAAGAATAGACGTTGTATATGCCCGTTTCCTCAGTGTCGGCCACAGCGAACTCGCCGCCTATGTTTTCGAACGACAGCGCTTTGCCCGAGGGGCTGACCACCTTGATCCCGTCAAAACTCTTGTATTTAAAAACCTGCCCCACATTTATCATAAGCGGATACTTTGCGGCGTTTACGCCGGCCGCGCTGTCGCACAGCGCGCGTACTAGCGGCACAAAAAGCGGCCTGCTGACCAGATTGCCCCATTGCCTCGTGGGGCTTGATGCGAACATGACGACCTTGCCCTCATTGTATTCCCACTGGGTGATGAACGGGGTGTTGTCGGACAGGCTGGCCAGTATCTGTGTGTTACGTTTTGGTTGTAGGTAATAACCCTGGCTCAGCGTAATTCCCGTAGTATCGAACTGGCTGAGCTGAAGCTCGTTATTAAGCGCCTGGGCGGTGTCTATGCTCCACTGCACGGGAGTTTGTTTTTCAAATTTCAGGCCCACGCTGCAGGGCAGGTAATCTCCACGGAACTCGTCCGAATACTGGTCCCCGGGAAAAACCAGCGCGCCCCCGCCTGACCTGATGAAGTTTGAAATGCTCTCGTGATCTTTCCTGAGGTTGGCAAGGATTATGACTCCCGGCGGCACGAACCTCGCGGTGTCAGCCTCTTCTTCGGTTATCACCGTAGCCTGCGGAAGCGCCAGCTTTAAAAAATAGCTTTCTGCTGTAAGGCCTCCGAACCGCGGCGAGCCATCAATTATCCATGTCCTGTAAGGCCTCGGCTCTTCGGCCACGATGGACCTCGCGTTGTCGCGGCTCAGCCTGTCTTTTGAGAGCTCTATCCTCACGCCCAACTGCCTCTGGTCGGCCTTGGCGGAGAAGCCGGACGTCACGGTCTCATTCTTTTTGAACTGCACTATCTCGTCGCCCACACGGTTGTTGTCAAGGAAATAAGCGGCGGTCCAGCCGGGGTAACGGGAGCGCATCTGCTCGTCGCAGGCGTACTCGCCCTCAAAATACCACTGGGACCTCGAATCGTCATATCTCGACCTCATATTTTTTATCCAGACGTTGCCTTTGTCAGGGTACCTGAAATAAAGTACCTCGTAACCGCCCTCGCCCATGCCTTTGCCGTGGCTGAACACGTGCTTAGCCGTATCGGAGAGAAGCACCAGAACCCTTCGGGACTCGTAAGACTGCCCGAAGAGCTGTTTTGAGAGCGCCAGGGCAGGTTCAATATCTGTCGACCTGTTTGTTGGTTTGATATCTGAAAGGAACTTGTCGAGGTAACCCCTGTCGTTAACGAGCCCGGGGGTCGCCTTCTCTATCCTGTTAGAGAAAACAATTATGCCGGCTCTGTCCTTGACTGAAATAAGCGAAAGCATACGCCTGCAGGCGTCTATATTTTTCTCTAGCCTTGTTCTTCCGCCCTCGTCGTAATCAGTCGAGAACGAGACATCAATCAAAAATATTATCGAAGAAGACTTGTTGGCTGTGTCTTTCCCGGGATTTGCGGCGTTGTGATGATTTCCCTGGAATACCGGTTTTGAAAAGAACAGGATTATAAAAAGAAGGATGAGCGTCCTTGCGGCAAGAAGCAGGAGCTGTCTGAGCCTTATGCCGGAGCTGGTTTTTTTAATCGCCAGCTCTATGAACATCGTTTCGGGATAATCCAGAACCTTCGGTTTCTTTCTATAGAAAAAGTGCAGGAGAAGTGGTGCCAGCGCGAGGGGCAGGAAGTATAGGAATTGTGAAGACAGGAATGATAGAGACATACTTAAATTAAGCTCACTTTGTTCGCCAACTCTAAGATCAAATATCAAAGATTAAATATCAAAACTATTGTGTCGCCTTTGG
>CAZSIW010000338.1:0-2753 GCA_964606755.1 uncultured Elusimicrobiales bacterium
GTTCTGTCCAAAGTGCAAGAAATATTTCAAGCGCGAAAAATATTATTTTGACTGCCCCGAATGCGGCGGCCCCGGCGACCCGACAGAGGTCGGCAAAGAGTTTTATATTAAGGACATCGAAATTGACAGCTAGTGTATAAGGAACAGCAATGAATAAAATAACAATCTGGTTCGACAATTATGTGAACAGTTTCGCGGATGATGAAGACAAAACCTTCTGCCCGTTGAAGTTAAAGACAGAACACAGCCGGATTGTGGCAAAAGAGATCGTTGATATCGCCAATAGCATCGGTTTTACAAAGCACGACTTGCTGATCGCCGAGTGCATCGGCCTTCTGCACGACATCGGGCGGTTCGAACAATACAAAAAGTACCGCACGTTCAAAGACAGGGATTCCGAGAACCACGCACATATCGCTTTAAAAGTCCTTAAAAGCACTACGGTGTTAGACGGTTTTGAACCTGCCGAGAAAACAATGATACTGCGCGCCATCGAATTCCACAATGTAAAACAAATACCAGACAATCTTACGCCTAAAGAAAAGGTTTTCGCCCAGCTGATACGCGATGCGGACAAGATCGATATTTTCAGGATTGTTATCGACTACTATAGGAACATGCACAAGTTACGCAACGAGGCTCTCGACCTGGGCCTGCCCGATGCTCCCGGATTTACCGAATGCATTATTCAAGACTCGCTTAACGGCAAAACGGCCGATTACAATATGATGAAGACGCTGAACGATTTCAAGGTCCTACAGCTCGGCTGGGTATATGACATCAGTTTTACCCGCTCGTTCGAGATAATCTCGGAGAGAAAATTTCTCGACGACATCTACAATTATCTGCCTAAAACCAAACAGGTCAATATAATTTATGAAAACGCCAAAACCCGTGTAAAAAATGGAATAGAAACTCTTTGAATGGTATAATTAAGGAATGGCTATGGAAAAAACCAGGAAGATCGAAGTGATGGAAGATATATTTGACGAGAATGACCGGCTGGCAAAAGAGGTCAATGACAGGCTGTCTTCCAAAAATATATTCACCGTAAACGTCCTTGGCGCCCCGGGCATAGGCAAGACATCGGTTATACTGAAACTCATTGCGGGTCTCGGCGGCATAAAATGCTATGTCATCGAGGGCGACATCGAGTCAGACATAGACACCAAGACTTTAAGGGGCCTCGGCATAGAGGCTTTTCAGATAAACACGAACGGCGCCTGCCACCTGGACTCACCCATGATAAAAGCAGCCCTTGCGAAGTTCGAGATTAAAAACGATAGTTTTCTTTTCATAGAGAATATAGGTAACCTGGTATGCCCAGCCGAGTTCCTGATCGGCGAACACATAAAGATGTTGATAGTTTCAGTGACAGACGGCTCCGACAAACCGTATAAATACCCATTGGCTTTCGAGAAAGCCGACATAATACTTTTGAACAAGTCGGACCTCAAACCCCACGTAGATTTCAACTCCGATTTTTTCTATAAAGGCGTTAAAGCTCTTAATAAGGTCGCACCGGTATTCGAGGTATCGGCCAAAACCGGAGAAGGTTTTGCCAAAGCGGTCGAGTGGCTGAAAGAAAAACAGAGGAAGATACTGGATACTAGATCCTAGATGCTGGATGAACGGCCATAAATGCATTTACTAGTATCGTGGTTTTTAAAAACTATGTGCTACGCGATCCCCGGCAAGATCATCTCAATAAACGCCAACAAAGTGACTGTAGAATACTTCGGCGAAACGAAGACCGCCATTAACGAGATAGCGGACGTCGCAATCGGCGACTACATCTACGCGCAGGGCGGGTTCGTGATCGACCGCATACCCGAAAAGGAAGCGCTCGAGATACTAAGCGACTGGAAAGATATATTTTTCTCCCTTAAAGACATAGACTCGGAATACTCACAGTTCAACCCCTACAAATCGCCCGAGACCAGAAAGATTGCCGTGATCGTTGAAAAGATCGAAAAGGGCGCGTCCCTCACGGAAAACGATTTCGAGTATCTTCTGAGCATCTCTAACGAAAAAGAGCTTGACGCACTTTACAAAGCAGCCAACTACATCCGCCACAAGTTCCAGAGCAACTCCTGCTGCGTCCACGGCATAATAGAGATTTCAAACCAGTGCGCGTCCAACTGCGAATACTGCGGGATATCCGCCCACAACAAGCATATCAAACGCTACAGGATGACCAAAACAGAGATAATAGAAGCGGTGGACGAATCAGTGAACAAGTACGGCTTCAAGGCGCTGGTGCTTCAGAGCGGAGAGAACTGCGGCTATGCGCTAGATGAGCTAGCGGACATTATCTCAACGATAAAAAAACGATTCGCAGTGCTTATTTTTATAAGTTTTGGAGAGATAGGCCGCGAGGGACTGGACAAACTTTACAGGGCGGGTGCTCGCGGACTGCTGTTAAGGTTCGAGACCTCCAGCAAAGAAATTTATGAAAAGCTCCACCCGGGTTGTTCTCTTGACAACAGGATCGAAGAGATAAGGTACGCAAAGAAGTTGGGGTATTTGATTATCACGGGCGCATTGATCGGCCTTCCCGGCCAGACGCCGGCGGACCTGGCAAAAGATATTATGCTCACCAGAGAGCTCGGCACGGACATGTTCAGCTTCGGCCCGTTCCTTCCTGCATCATCAGATCCGCTCCTTCGCGGGAAGTCTGAAACTGGTGGGCGAAGGTAAATGGACCAGACGCGATCTGGAAAAGGCGCTGGCTGCCAAAGATCGCGCCGCCT
>CAZSIW010000339.1:0-2735 GCA_964606755.1 uncultured Elusimicrobiales bacterium
AAACCGTGAATTGTTGATAAAAATAATTGGGTTTCATATGTTGTTGGGTTATGATATGGAAAAAGTTTTGTTTTCAAACCTAAACGATGATGAAATGGATTTGTATGTGTGTTGTCTGTTTTTAGATGTAGCGTGGAGAAATAGTGCAAACACCCTGTATAAACAAGATACTGATAAGATTAAAGAGTTTTTGGAAAAATTACAAAAAATACGCAAGATAGAAGAAGAATTAGAATCTCAAAAGGTAGATATTATAAAAAGAAAACAGATTCATGTTGGTAAGGTTGTCGAATCAATGAAGATGTTAATGTCGGGAGATATAACCTCATTGCTGGATAGAATAGATTCTGGTAAAAATAAAAAAAAGTTAGAGAACATTTTAAAAGATTTTTATAATGACTATGAACATCTTCCTGATGAGGCAAAGAGTGTCTTGCAAGTTTCTATAATCCTTCATGATATAGGAGCTGTGGAAGGTGAAAGGGACTGGACACATAATGACCTTGGAAGCAAAAAGGTAAAAGATATATTGCCCAGGTTAGGATATGACGACAAGTTTGTCAATGAAGTCTCAAAGCTCATATATAACCATGGCTTTGTCGCCAACATGGGGGTAGATTTTCTCCCTGAAGATCTTAAGTCTATGTCCGAAGTCGAACTTAAGATGCTTGGTATTGTAGCACTATGTGACCTTACAGGCAGGCAAGATGGGAAAATATACTCAGAAACCATCAAGGACTTGAAAGATCATGAAGATGAATTGATATCGATTAAGAATAATATAATTGATCCTCTTGTGTATCCATCAAAACCGTTTCTAAATGATAGACTGGGAGCTATATTTTCACCTGTTTTGTTGACTAAGAAGAAAGACAAGTTTATGAATTTTAACGGTTTGAGTTCTGAACTAGACAAAAGAGGCTTTCTTACGAAAGAGTTTATTAGAAATTGGAGCGAAAAAATTAGAGTTCTGTGTTTCCCACTCCTTCGTGGTATAGCAGACAGCGAAGGCTCCTACGCGTCGCTTGCAAAATTACTTTACCTCGTTGAGGTTGCTTTGGAAAAATATGAAAACTCGCATGTACTACAATCAGGTTCAAAAGTATTCTTGGACACTGATATAGACCATGCGGGCCTTCCGAAGGCTGAGAAAGTGACATATATAAAACCATTTATGGAAATCCTCAAAAACAATAAGCGTGTTGATATAAAAACAGAGGAAAAAAACGGAGATGTTTATATTACTATCGTGATCAACAAAGAACTTATGAATCGTGAAGGTTATATGAATGCTCCGGTGATTATTGTTGCAGGGTTAACAGGCTCTGGGAAAACAAAATTTATAAATCAACTCATGTCTGCGTCAGACAAATTTGTGTTCCCGATGCTTACGACTACGCGCTCTCCAAGGCAAGGGGAAGTAAATGGTAAAGACAGGATATTTGTATCGCTTGAGGAGTTTAAGAAGCTCGAGTCGGATGGAATGCTCTTAAGCGTGCGCGAAAACCACGGCGATGGTCAGTGGTATGGTATAGATAAACAAGAACTGGCAAGATGTTATAAACAAGGATCTGCGATTTTATTCGATACAACATCGCTTGATTCTCTGAAATCCATAAAATCAGTGTTTCCCCAGGCACAGACCCTGCTGATTTCCCCAATTGAGTATAAGCAGTTTATCACTGGCAATAGCGGGGAGTTGGTGGAAACAATAAAAAACCGTTTAGAAAAGCGAGATGGAATAAATGCTGCAGATACAGCCAAAAGGTTAGAAGAAGTTAAGGCTAGCGCGGATACATTTAGCGCATATCCATTTGACTATATTATCGATGACGCAAAAGATAAATCATTTGCCAGTGAAAAGTTTTCTAAATTATATGATCCTGAGTTCAGGCGCAGTACTCTTCCGATAGAGATCAAGTCGCCTGATGGAGTTGATTTGTTTGGAAGAATATATGAAAAAAGGATACAACGGCTTTATGATATAGCAAAGAGATTGTTTCAGGAATCTATGTATGACCGTTCCCTTAAATATTTTTACAAGGTCCTCACACTTTTCTATTTCACAAAGGCTCATGATATTAGACTATCGGCCAAATTTGAGGACATACGGCCGAAAGCTGAAAGCAAGATGAAAGATATACAGCTCGGGAAGGTAAAATCTGAAAGCAGCGAAATACTTCAAACGGTTGATCCTGTCAATGGTGAAATAATACCTATGATGGAAGGCGTGAAATGGATCGATGGACATACCAGGGAATTCTGGCACGGTAATACCCAGATCCTGATAATAAATAGCGAAGGTAAGGTGATGATGCGGGTGAGGCCTGAAGACGGCAAGCAGGATGTGTCCGCGACAGGTCATCTTTATTTTAAAGAAAATTTCGAAGGGTCGGCCCTTAGAATAATAGGTACAAAATTACATATCGCCGGCGTCCTGCCCGAAAAGATCTACCCTGTAAATGCAGAACATGGTATTAGAAAGGTAGGCTTGAGTACTTATGAAGGTAAGCCTCATCTTGAACAGATAGGTTTGGCAGACCAGGCTCCAGTAACAAACGGTAACACACAAAAATACGACGCGTTACTTTGCCCAGCGAGAACAAGGATGAATTATGAATATGATAAGTTCTACATCTATATGCTCGATGATGAAGAGGTGGCGCGATTGAGAGCGAATCCGGACAGTGAAGTGTTCAAATATAACTTCAGGAACATCGAAGATATTGTAAGGG
>CAZSIW010000340.1:0-2723 GCA_964606755.1 uncultured Elusimicrobiales bacterium
CAAAGCTATAGAAATAGGTTCCGACATAGTAGTAATGCTTCACCCTGATTATCAATACGACCCCAGGCTCGTTCCATACATGGCGGGGCTGATCAAAGAAGACATTTGCGACGTAGTGCTCGCCAACCGCATAAGGACAAGAAGAGAAGCCCTGAAGGGCGGCATGCCGCAATACAAATACTTTTTTAACAGGGCTCTAACCTTCACAGAGAACCTCGTGCTGGGCCTGAACCTCGGCGAGTATCACACGGGTTACCGCGCCTATTCAAGGAAGGTCCTTGAAACCATACCTTACACGAACAACTCCGACGATTTCGTTTTTGACCAGCAGCTCCTTATCCAGGCGGCGTTCTACAAATTCAGGATAGGCGAGATACCCGTTCCCGCCAAGTATTTCGAAGAGGCCTCATCCATTAATTTCTCAAGAAGCACTAAGTACGGCCTGGAAACCCTGGCAAACCTGCTTAAGTTCCCGCTGGGGCGTTTGAATTTGTACAACTTTGACATTTTTAAACGGTAAATGGCGCTAATTATAAGAAACGTCTTTATTCTATTCTGGACCCTATTTGTCGCTGCGTCTTATCTCGGCTACTTTCCTGTTTCACAGCTCCTCGGCGAGTTTCCTTCGCTTCCCTGGCCGGGATTTTCGCTGAACGTCCTGAGCCCTCTGTTCATCCTTCCGCTTCTGCTGTTCTCCGCTTCCGGCTACGGGAAGATCTTCTGGCACAAGCACAGCCTCTCTCACCTCGAACGGTTCGTTTTTTCTTCCGGCTTCGGATTCGGGCTCATGGCCCTCATCATATTGACCGGCGGCCTCTTCGGGATAACCGCGAAACTTTTTTACCTGTTGATCCTTATAGTCGGGCTAGTCCTTTTTTTCATGACGTCCACAAAACTCCACGCCACCATAACCGAAGAGTTCAAGATCATCTGGCTGATCGCCGCGATCCCTCTCATCGGAACGCTTATCGGCGCCCTTGCGCCTCCGACCCAGTACGATTCTCTCGTCTACCACCTTGCCATACCGAAGGAGTTCCTCAGGCGGGGGATCATACACAAGTTGAATTACAATTTCTTTGCCGCTTTTCCCGAGAATCTGGAGATGCTTTTCATGTCCGCCCTGTCCATGGAGGGAGACACTCTTGCCAACCTTATCCACTGGCTCTTTTACCCTCTGACGGCGATATCCATATTCACTTTCACAAAACGTTTTTTCAACCCTTTCGTCTCGTTTTTCTCTACCCTTTTCTGGCTGTTCCTGCCGATAACGATGTTCCTGTCCACCGGCACGTACGTAGACCTCGGCCTTACATTTTTTATATTTCTCGCTTTTTACAGCCTCATCATATGGCTTGAATCGGACAGCGTGTTTTTTCTGATAAGCTGCGCGGTATTCTGCGGCTTCTCGCTCGGCACCAAATACACCGCCGCCCTGCCGCTTTCAATAATCTTCTTTTTGATCCTCTTGCGTTCCTTTAAAACAAAAGCGCTGACAGCTAACGTCACCATCTTCGGCACGATCACATTTGCCGTTTTTTTTCCGTGGATACTGAAAAACATTATTTTCTTCTCCAACCCTGTCGCCCCGTGGGGCTGGTCGCTGTTCGGCGGCGCGCGCCTGCAGCAGGGGCTTGCCCAGGGGTATTTCGTGCACATACTCTCTCACGGGATCGCGATAAAGAATATTTTTGACGTTATAACCGTGCCATGGAACGTGACCATGCAGGGGCTTAGCTACGGCGGCGCGTTCGACCTGCTGGGGCCAGCGTTTTTGATATTCATTCCTCTGTTGTTTTTCAAATCAGGTTTTGATAGAATAACGAAAGTCATAGTTTTGTTCGTTATCTGCTTTGCTTCTCTCTGGATGGTGAGCGGGAAAGTGCTGAGGTTCATCGTGCCCGTTGTGCCGCTTTTGTGCGTGCTCACAGCCCTGGGCGTGCAGACCGTCTACAAGCAGAAATATATTTCGCAGTTCATTTACGCGGCTGTCTTTCTTGTGTTCTTTCATAACATTATAACGTTTTTCTGGGTCATGGGGAACATCGACCCTTTCGGCGTTGCCTTCGCGAGAGAAACGCGTTCAAGTTTTTTGTCGAGAAAGATCAACTCCTATAACGCCATATCTTCCTGCGTCAACATGCTCCCGAAAAACTCGCGCGTGTTATGCTGGGGTGAGACAAGAAGTTATTATTTTGACCGCGCCAACATCACCCCCACGGTCTTTGACCAGAACCCGATAGAGCCGATCCTTGACCGCTCGACGACAGTTAACGAAGCCGCAGAGGGGCTTAAAAACCTCGGCGTGACGCACATATTCGTTAACAAGTTTGAGGTTGAACGGCTGGGGTTTGAAAAGGGCCTTAAACAGCCCGCGAAACTGTTATTGTCCAAACTGCTTAAAGAATCGGCTTCGCAAATTTTTGAAGACAAGTATTGCTCGGTGTACGAACTTAAAGACCGTTGAAAATGGCATCAACGGTCTTGATTACACCGATTATAAAGGCAGATTACACAGACAAACGTCTTAATCTGTGCAATCATTTTGAAATCCGTGTAATCAACGGTAGTTTAAAATAAATAATTATGATGATCCATCTCGGCCTCAGTAAAGCTGCTCTCTATGCGTTGACGTTCTCATTCTCGCTTCTGGTTTCGGTGGTCCTTACGCCCGTCATGCGGGCCATCGCCTTAAAGTTCAACATCCTCGACTATCCGCACTCAGT
>CAZSIW010000341.1:0-2720 GCA_964606755.1 uncultured Elusimicrobiales bacterium
ATTGGGGAATACTCTGCAACAAAAACCCGCGCGCCATACTCATGGGCAAACACTATCGTTTTTTCAACAGATTCAAGATCCTGCTCGGGCATACCCATTAATACATACGCGCCGTACTCACCCGCGCCAAACCCGGCCTCCTTGAGAAATGTGGAGGCCCTAACAAAATATTCGTTCGACACCTTACCATCGGTTTTATTTTTTTGCACTTTTGGATCGGCCGTATCAAGGCTGAGGCGCGGCATGACAAACCCTGTCTTTTTCATCAACCGTGCTAACCTCGGTGTGACAAATCGCGCATGCAACCCGTTCGGCGTGTGAAGGTTAAGCTTTGTATTAGAACTTACAACTCCTTCGAGTATGGGAAGTATGTGTTTGTCGGGGTCGAACAAAAGAGCGTCATCATAAAATGATACGTCTTTTATATCATTTTTGTAAAACTCTATCAGCTCTGCAACCACTTCACCTGCCGGTTTTCTAGCGAAAGGAGAGGGGTGAAGAACACCGGACGCGCAATATGAACAGCTGAAAGGACATCCGGAAGATGTTTTTATGACACCGTACTTAATCCCGGGATAGAACGAAAGATCTATGGGGGGATAATCGATGAACCCCCGATGGGGGATATTTAATGAAATGCCGCTTTTTGACAACACATCGATGACATCTTTAACGTTGTCTCCGGAAACGACATGATCTGCACAAGAATACCGCATTGCATGTTCCTGGCAAATGGTGGCGTATATGCCGCCGAGAATAACCGGGGTTTGGGGAAAAACTCTTTTGACAGCTTCTATCACCTCGAACACGCCGGGATACCAGTAGGTCATACCGATGTCACAAATATCACATCGGGCACCGCAGTTTGTTTTAGAAGCCGGATAAAACCCTCTTTCGGCAGGCCGAATCGGGAATATTTTCTTGGAACACCTTTAAGGACGCCCGGCTTTTCAGTAAGCTCGGAATAGTATCTGCCGCACCCCCATTTGCCGTTTTTTGACTCAGGCATCAGCGGGTGGCCCCTGTCAAGACAGTCTATCAACGAAACGTCAGCACCGGCTCCCTTGAATATCGAAGATAAATACAGCAGACCTACGGGTTTTGTCCATAGGTCATAAGCGGCAAAATCATATATCGGAGGGTTGATCAATAAGAAATGCGGTTTGTTATCCATTTGTTTCACGTGAAACAAAAAGCGCGTTAACCAGGTAGGTCCAGGAGATGACATTAAACACAAGATATACCCATATCGAGGTCCGGGAAATCCACAGCGGCGCGCTGGACAAGTCCATGCCGCCTAAAAGTATCCTTGGGAAGTATGTGATATAAAACCCGCATACCGCTATGGCGGTCACTATAGAGAACTTAACGATGTGTTTGTTTTCTGTGATCAGCATCAAAGGTATAAGCCATGAAAAATACTGTGCGGATATTCCAGGGTATATGGCAAGAAAGCCCATATATACAGCGCAGGAAGCTCTGTACATGGAAATCTTCTTCTTTGAGAATTGAACAAACGTGTAGGCGGTGTACGAAAGGAAAACACATTTCATGCTGGTAAGGAACAGGCCCGGAAGATTACCGTACGGGATAGAGGAGAACCGTTGCGCGGCCCAGGCAATTAACCTGCCTATCCCACCGACCCCGAAATCGCTGGCTCCTGAGTAAAGAAACAATGCCTTGAAAAAATCCGCTGGTGTAGCAACAAGAAATGGGAATGAAAAAACAAGAGAAGGAGAAACCATCAGGAAAAAGCTTTTCCAGAACTCTTTTCGGTCAGAAGCGATGCTAAGGAAAAAAGGCAGCATAAGTACGGGAAAACCTTTCAAAGCGATCGCAAACCCGAGAGATAGACAGGCCAGCTTCCTGATCCCGCCCGACTCATTATTTATCAGGTAAATACCCTGCAGCATAAACAAAACGGCGACGGGGTCGAACTGGCCGTGAAAAGCCGTTATCAGGATCGAGACAGGGTTCACCGCGAACAGGAAAACCTTTCTTATGGCGCTTGAGCCGGATGGCTTATCACTGAATATTTTCCATATCAATACCATGATGCCGATATCCGCGACAAGTGGCCAGAATTTTACCAGTAAGGCAAAAGATATCTTACAAAACATTGATAACTTTAATGTCAGGATGAGAATAAATATCCATACAGGGGTGTTGTGGTAGAGTATGCCTGTTGTTTTGTATAGGTTCAGTATGCCGGGTGTGCGCAAATATTGCAGGGTATACGCAAGATGAAGTTTTACATCGCCCGTTATGACACTAAAAAGCGCGGGCGTTAATCTCAACAAAATGCCCAAGAGAATTACAAGCAGGAGCGTTGGTGGAACGTATGGAAGCCTAAACCTTCTCATCAGATTTTACGGGAGGCGTCTGAGGGCCTGAATTGCAAATTACATTTGAATATTCAATGTGATTCTTAAATTCTTTTCCATATATTTCAAGCATTGTCGGGAAGAGCGCGGAAATTAAAGGCCCCACGATCAGCCCCATCGGACCAAAAATAAACATGCCCCCTATCATAGAGAAAAAGACCAACAGGTCGTGCATATCGGCATTAGAGCCCACTATTCTCGGCCGAAGGATGTTGTCAAGGCTGGAGATAAGAACGGTGCTGACCACTATCATTGTTATTCCCTGCCAGATATGGCCCGAGATTATCGCGATTATTCCCGCGGGAATAAGGATCGGCCCGGTTCCCACGAACGGTA
>CAZSIW010000342.1:0-2714 GCA_964606755.1 uncultured Elusimicrobiales bacterium
TCCCGGCCGTCGCGCGTGAATCCTCCTATGCCGTTGAACGCCGCCAGGTCGTGGACCCTGCCCAAAAACTCAAGTTCAGGGTCGCTGAAAGATTGAAGGCCTATGCTTAACCTGTTAACACCGGCGGTTTTCAAAGCCCTCAGCCTGTCGGGCGTCAGCGATTCTGGGTTAGCCTCGAACGTTATTTCAGATAGTCCGCGGGTAGAGAAAAGGCTCCTTATCTTTTTCATAAGGGCAATTATCTGTTCGTTAGAGAGCAGGGTGGGCGTGCCTCCCCCCACGAAAATAGTGGTGAGCGGCTGGCCGGCATATTTTTCCATTTCCCTGTAGACGCCGGAAAGATAATCCGGTATCAACTGTTCTTTACCCTGATACGAAATAAAATCGCAGTAAGAACATTTCTTTTTGCAGAATGGAATGTGTATGTATAGACCGTACATAAATTCAGAAATTAACAGAACACATTGAAATATGTCCCGCGAGCGGGACGAAATTAGTCCGCAGGGCGGACGAAATTGGAACTATTTTTGCGTTTCGTTAATTTCGCGAACGAAGTGAGCAAATTTCTTCCTTGATTTTTAATTTCACGAGCGAAGCGAGTATATTTCTATGATCCTTTCTTCTTTTCCTCTTTTGTGTCAAACAATTCTTTTATTCCCGCTATCGATCCCAAAACTCCCGTTGCTTCAAGCGGCAGGAATATCTTTGTCGCCTGGCCGTTGCCCATTTTTTCGAGCGTCTCGAGATATTTTATCGCTATGAGGTCGTTAGTCGGTTTGCCGGAGTGTATGGCGGTATAAACAATTTCGATCTGGTATTTCTCGGCGTCGGCAACGCGCTTTATGGCTTCGGCTTTGCCTTCCGCCTCAAGTATAGCGGACTGTTTCTGGCCCTCGGCTTTAAGAATAGCGGCCTGTCTGAAACCCTCGGCTTCAAGTATGTTGGCTCTTTTTTCTCTTTCCGCTTTCATCTGCTTCGACATCGCGTCTGTGATATCGCGGGGCGGGTCGATCTTCTGTATCTCAACCCTTGTCACGCGAATACCCCATTTGTCAGTTGATTCGTCGAGCACCTGCCTCAGCTGAAGGCTGATCTTTTCCCTCGAGGTAAGCGTCTGGTCGAGCTCCATGTCGCCGATGACGTTCCTCAGGTTGGTCTGGGCAAGCTTCAAAGACGCCAGAGCGAAGTTCGCAACGTTGTAAACCACTTTTGTCGGGTCGGTTATCTGAAAGTATATGATGGCGTCTACCGTCACTAGCACGTTGTCTTTGGTGATAACGTCCTGCGGCGGAACATCAACTACCTGTTCTCTCATATCCACTTTCCTGAGGTTCTGAAACGGCGGAAAAAGCACCAGCAGCCCCGGATCAGCGGTTCTCGTATACTGTCCCAGAGTTTCCACCAGACCCTTCTCGTACTGCTCTATGATCCTGACAGCCCTGAACACATAAATTATCACCAGCACTGCAATTACAACAATTAATCCCTGCGGCATAAATATCTCCTTAAGTTTTCCAGTTGCCCAGTTCGCCAGTTTGCCAGTTTTGAACTGGTGCACCGGTCAACTGGCACACTGGTTAACTTTTTTTCACTTCAAGATGCGTTCCGTCGACTTTTAACACTTCCACCCAGTTGTCTTTTTCTATCTTCTCGTGCGCCTGCGCGCGCCAAAGTTCGCCCTGTATCTTTACCATTCCCATCTTCTCGGGGTTTATCTCCTCGGTCACCCAGGCCTTCTGGCCCACCATAGCGTCGACGTTGGTTTTTTTCGATACACCCTGAAAATACTTTTTGGCGAACGGCCTTATGAAATATATCGACAACACCGAAGCGGCCACAAACACAACAAGGGTAACCCAGAAAGGCGGCTCAAGAAGCACAACCAGCGCGCAGATGAGCGCCCCTATGCCAAGACACGCGAAGAAAAAAGCGCCCGGGCTCAAGAGCTCAAAAATAAACAAAACTACCGATAAGATCAACCACATTGACCATGACATAATATCTCCCAATTCCAGTCAGCTCCACTTCGTTCCGCTAACTCGCATAAAACGACTCATCTCTGCGCGATCTCAGCATTTTTTCGCGCAATCTGCGTACCTAAAACTTATTCTAAATTATAGTATTTTTCGATTGATCTGTAAACCCCGCGGAAACAAGGAAAGATTTACACAAGGAAAGGAAACATTCAGGGGTCTTTCACAAACACAACATGCCGGCTTTTATCATAAAATATTCCCATTTTCACGCACTGTTGTTCCGTTGTTGTTGTCAACCTGCTAAAGCAGGTATATTCTCTGATGTCATTGCCTTCCCTATTCTCTTTTCTCTGATTTTATCATTCCCCAAGCTTCTTTTTAATTTGTTCCAACCTCTCGTCTATCATTTTTATCAGCTCTTCACGGCTCTGGCCGCTTTCCGCGATCTGATTTTCCATATCCTTGTCAGATTTGTCTATAAGCGCCTGCCTTTTCCGTTTAAGATCATCTATTATCGGCTGAGCCTGACTCTTTAGTTTAGCTTTTTCCTTTTCCGCCTCCGCCGCTTGATCAGTACCTTCAACATCGGTACGGAGTACGGTGTGCTGAGTACAGGGTTGAACGACACCGTCTTTATTATCCGTACTCTGTTTTGTTTTTCTCCGCACCCCGTACCCCGTACTCCGTACCGTTTTTTTCAGCTCCCTCACTTCCGCCTTCAACGTCTCCTGCTGCTTT
>CAZSIW010000343.1:0-2712 GCA_964606755.1 uncultured Elusimicrobiales bacterium
CGCCAATCTGTCACCCGCATGGCTCGAAGAAGTCGTTTACAGGAAAAGCGCCAGCTGTGCCAGGAAGCTTAACGATATAGACCTCGCTGTCTCGATGCTCAAACAGGTTATAGCGCTGGGCCCGGTGTATGAAGATCACATCAACATGGGTGAGCTTTATGAGATAAAGAAGCAGCCTGACGACGCGGAGAGGTCTTACAACCTCGCCATAAAACTTGACCCCGATAAGAAAGACTCGTATCTCCGGTTGGGCGCGTTATACCTGGGCCTCGAACGTTTTGCGGACGCCGAGAACGTGCTCAGGTCTTCATACTCGAAAAAACCGGTGTGCGGGCTGGACCATTTTTTCCTAGGTGTGCTCTATCAAAAAACCGGCCGCGTGGAACTCGCCAAAGCTGAGCTCAAACAGGCTGAAAAGCAGTTGGGCTCAGGCATCATAAAGAACTACATTTCTTTCATCTCGAAATAGACAGTTGGGAAGTGTTCGGTCGTTGAGAGGTTTCAGCGCACGTTTATTGAGAAGGAGTTTTGCGCTGGAAAAGAAATTTTATCCCGCCGGCTTCGATCAGGTCCCCGTCTTGAAGGTCCGCCTGCCCCGAAAGTGATTTTCCGTTCAGTTTGGAATACCCGTCTTTTACAGCGGTGATTATGTAGCCCGTGGGTCGTTTGCTTATCAACGCAGCTATGTCGGGAGCGAAAAACCCTTTTATCTTTATCGCCGCCGTCTCGGACTTGCCTATGTAGGTCAAAAGGGAGCTCAATACATATTCCCGCTGTTCGGATTTTCCTTCTATTACCCTGAGCACCGCCTGTTCCGCTTGTCTCGCCTGCGGTTCTGACGGGGCCTTGACCACGGCTTCCATGTTAAGCAGCTCAGCCTGCCGTTCCGGCGTCATCACTACGGTTTCGTCAGCGGCGGCGGTTTTGGCGGGCTTTTCCTGCAGAGATTCCGGATAAAGGAAAACGAGGGTGTGCTGGCCTATCATTATATGGTCGTTGTGCTTGACCGCGGAATTTACTATTTTCTTTTCATTTACGAAAGTGCCGTTCGTGCTCTGCAGGTCCTCTATCACGTAGTTGCCGCCCTGCAAAACAAGTTTGGCGTGCTGGCCCGAGACGGCCATGTTATCGATAACTATATCGTTTTCCGGCTTGCGCCCTATGGTCAGCGGAGTTTTATCAATGGGTATTTCCCTGAGCACCGCCGCGTTGAATTTTAACAGGAATTTCGGCATAATTTTGATCTCCGCCTTTCCTTACTTTGAGATCGTCTTAAAGAACCTGCCCAGAATGGAGTCCTTTTTTTTGTGAACCACGATCACGGTTACGTTGTCTTTTCCGCCGGCGCTGTTGGCCAGCTCCACCAGCTCGTTCGAAATGACCTCGGGGTCCTTGAACACCTCTATGGTCCTTAAGATGTCCTCGTCGCTCACCATCCTGGTGAGCCCGTCAGAACACATAATTATGTAATCGTCTTCAAATACGGGTATCTCGTCAGTGTCTGCTTCGACTTTTTCCTGCGTGCCTATGGCCCTGGTCAGCACATTCTTGAATTCCGAAGTCTCGGCCTGTTCAGGGGTGATGATGCCCTTTTTGACCTGCTCCTGAACAAGCGAATGGTCCCTCGAAAGCTGTCTTATCTGGTTGTGCCGCGCTATATATATTCTTGAATCGCCGACCCAGCCGATGGCGCAGGTTTTGTCGCCGAACAGGGTGACCACGACGGTCGTGCCCATGCCCTTGTTTTCCGGGTATTTTTGTCCCGCTTCAAAAACGGCCTGGTTCGCAAGATCTATGCTTGAACAGATGAGCTTTCGCCTGTCCGTGCTACTGGCCGATGATAAAGAGCGCCTGAGGTCGTTTAAGATAAGCTCGGCCGCCATTTTGCTGGCCACCTCGCCCGATTTGTGGCCGCCCATGCCGTCGGCAACTACGAAAATGCCGTTATCAGGATCAGCTGAAAGGGTGTCCTCGTTGTTCGTCCTCACCCGGCCCAAGTCAGTAATCGCGCCGAACTCGATTGGCATATAGCCTCGTAAACAAATAATTTTATGATTTCAAGTAAAGCTCTGCGCTTTAATAGTGATCATGCACTCGCTCAGGTCCAGAGACACTTCGTTACCGGTCTGGTAACGTTTCTCCGGGTCCTTTTCGAGCATCTTGTCTATGACTGGTATCACGCAATCAGGGATCCTGGGGTTCTTCGTTTTCGGGTCGGGATGTTTTTCGTTGCCTATCTTGAAAAGAAGAGTGGCTATGCTGTCGCCCTCGAAAGGCTTTTCTCCGCACAAAAGTTCATAAAGGGTGGCCCCGAGCGAGAATATGTCGCTTCTGCCGTCGACCTTCTTGCCCTGCAATTGTTCGGGAGACATGTAACTCGGCGTTCCGAGAACCGTGCCGGTCTGCGTTTTAGAAGAAGCTGTTATCCGCGCTATGCCGAAATCCGTTATTCTTATAGTGCCGTCTTTCAAAAGCATTATGTTCGCCGGTTTGATATCTCTATGCACCACGCCCTGTTTGTGCGCGTATTCCAGCGCGTCGGCGCACTTGATGACGTAGTCTACGGCGGTAGACATAGGCAGGAGACTGGTTTTGGCGGTGTATTTCTTCAGGTCCTCGCCGTCCAATAGCTCCATGGCGATATAGGAAATCTCGTTGTCCTCGCCGGCGTCGAATATTTTTATTATGTTCGGATGGTTGAGGTTTCCCGCG
>CAZSIW010000344.1:0-2706 GCA_964606755.1 uncultured Elusimicrobiales bacterium
AGCCTTAAAAGCCAATCCCCAGATTGCAATACGTTTATCTTTAATTATCCATAAGGCATCCTCTATTTTTTTAATTAATAAAACCCTCTGCGAATCGTTTATCCTTTTAACCTCTTTTAACAAACCGAAATCATAGCCAAGCTTTGTGGATATCCAAGAAAACGCCTCGAGGTCCTTTGGAAAACAGAACCCGCCGAAGCCTATCCCAGCGTTCAAGAACTGTTTGCCTATTCTCTTATCCATTCCCATCCCTTCAGCGACTTTTTTTATATCAGCACCCGATCGCTCGCAGATATTTGCAACCGCGTTGATATAAGATATTTTCATCGCAAGGAACGAATTTGACGCATGCTTTATTATCTCGGCGCTTTTGACATCAGTAACAAGGACAGGCGCTTTGATAGGCGCGTATATCTCCCTCATTAATTTTTCCGCTCTTTGCGTTTTTACCCCGAAGACGATCCTGTCGGGATTTAGAGTATCAAAAACCGCGCTTCCCTCTCGCAAAAACTCAGGATTTGATGCAACATCGAAAGGGACATTCTTTTTAAGATTCCTCTGTATGGTCATCTCAACCTTATCTCCTGTCTCAACGGGGACGGTAGACTTATCTACTACCAACTTATACTCGGTCATATTCTCAGCGATCGTCCTTGCGACATTTTCAATATAAGAAAGGTCTGCTGAACCGTCTTCTCTTGGCGGTGTGCCTACGGCGATGAATATTGCGTTCGAACTTCTTACGGCTTCAGCTATATTGTTTGTAAATTTGAGCTTTTTCCTATTAACGTTCTTCTTTATCAGGCTTTCAAGCCCTTCTTCATATATAGGGCTTATATTTCTTTTGAGAAGGCTTATTTTCTTTTTATCATTATCAACACAAACCACATTGTGTCCCATTTCAGCAAAACAAACACCAGTAACCAATCCCACATAGCCAGTACCAATGACGCATATTGACACCATAACAACTCCTGTTTTATAAGTATTTATTTTCTGTTAAGAATTCTTTTACAGCATCCTGCCAGCTTCTTAACTCTCTATAACCGTTCAGCTTCCACGCAAAATGGTTCAGCCCTGAAAAAGTCGGCCTCGGGGAAAGCAGATTAAGGTCTGAAAGTTTACATTTATTGACAAGAGTCCGAGGCGCGCCCAATAGATCTGCAATATAGCACCCTACTTCGTATCTAGAGGCCCAGCCGCTGTTGGTTATATGATATGTCCCGAAACAACCGGTTTTTATCAGAAAAGAAATAGCTGAGGCAAGATCCTTTACGTTAGTTGGACTGCTTATCATGTCTTCAACCTGATTGGTAGATTTATTGCCTGTTAGAGCTTCCGCGATTTGAGTTATAAAATTAGCTCTCTTGTGGCCATAAAGCCAGGCAGGCCTGACAATATAATATTTGTTCAAAAACTCTTTTACCTGTCTTTCGCCTTCAAGCTTTGTCAGCGCATACATTCCGACGGGGCAAGGTTCATCAAACTCAGTATATCCGCTTTTCGGCGGATTTTTTCCTGAAAACACGTAATCAGTGGAAATGTAAAGCATCGTTGCATCAAACCGCTGGCAAGCTATGGCGACATTTTTTGTGGCTATGGCATTCATTCTATAAGCCATTTCATGATCGCTCTCACACTTGTCAACATTCGCCTGGGCTGCGCAGTGTATCACTACATCAGGATTAAGCTTTGTGATTGTCTCGTACGTGGCATTGAAATCGCACAGGTCAACCCCATATATCTTAAGCAAATCCCCGCTTTTCGACTCTTCCAGATCAAGGCCCTCAACATCGTCCTTCTGTTGCACCAGGATATTCGACAATTCCGTTCCCAGTAAACCTTTTATTCCTGTAACCAAGACCTTCAATTTATGCTCCCTTGTATTGCTTTTTATAATATTTTCTATAATCTGAATCTTTAAGTTTTTTCCACCACCATACATTATCGACATACCATTTTACTGTTTGCTCCAACTCATTTACAAAATTTGCTTTTGGTTTCCAACCTAATTCTTTCTTTATCTTTGAGCAATCGATCGAGTATCTTCTGTCATGGCCCGGCCTGTCCTGTACCGGTTTTATCAACGACATTGGTTTGTCCAGTAACTTCAGTATCGTGCCTGTTATTTTCACGTTTTCAACTTCGTTGCCACCGCCAATGTTATAGACCTCGCCATCTCTACCTTTGTGCAGGACAGCATCTATCGCTTCACAGTGGTCTAGCACAAAAAGCCAGTCACGCACGTTTTTCCCATCTCCGTATAGAGGGAGTTGTTTATATTCCAAAGCATTCGTGATAAAAAGTGGTATCAGCTTTTCAGGGTATTGATAAGGGCCGAAGTTATTAGAAGCCCGTGTTATAATGACTGGTAGTTTGTAGGTCACGAAATATGACCTGACTAGAAGGTCGCCGCCCGCTTTCGAAGACGAGTAGGGGCTGTTAGGCTGGATATTGCTTTTTTCAGAAAAAGAACCTTTTTGAATACTGCCGTACACCTCATCCGTAGATATCTGAATGTATCTTTTTACCTTGTATTTCTTGACTGCCTCAAGAAGGGTATACGTGCCTTTTACATCCGTCTCAATGAACGAACCCGCTTCATGGATCGATCTGTCTACATGCGTCTCAGCAGCGAAATTAATTATAGCGTCTACCTGAGTTGCGCATTTCTCGACCACCTTCGAATCACAGATATCACCTTTT
>CAZSIW010000345.1:0-2678 GCA_964606755.1 uncultured Elusimicrobiales bacterium
CGGGGTTCATTCTTTTTACGATCTCCCTGGTGACGCTACCCGTGGCCGAGCCGTACTCGAGTATTATGCGGGCCGAATCAAAAGGCACGTGCTTTAACAGGGCGTCGATGCACTTCCTCGAATCAGGTACTATGGACCCGATCTCTCTCGGATTTTTCCTGAACTCGTTGACGAAATTATAATAACTGCGGAATCTGTCTAGCATATGTGACCTCTCTCGGGGTTTTGAACAACGATAGCATAAAAAAATATCAAAGTGACTATCCCGTTTCTGCTTAAGGGTATCTTCTTTTGTTTTGTGATATTAGATCAGTCGAAAACAGAACTACGCCATTTCAGAAAATAAAGTAAAACTGTAAGATGAAAACAATCGTGTTTCAGGGAGGGGTTTATGAAAACAGTTTATATTCTGCTGGTTTTGTCGATAATTCCTGCCCGGGCGTTTGCCGATGACAGCGGGCCGGACAAGCTGGCCAGTTTGAACAGCGAGGCTTCCTGGGAAGAAGCAGCGGTAGATTATGGGTCGAACCAGGACGTTGCGCGCGGACAGATAGGCGCCGAGGGGGAGATCCATCTTTACAAAGAAAGGCACCGGTCGCGAAACCTCATAAAGATGGAAGACAAGATCATAAAGGTCGGGATAGATTTTGCAGGCCAACATGATATATATGACGGAACCTATTACGAATCAGGGCTCGGTGTTTCGCCTTTTGTTGGCACGACCAACACAAATTCAGGCGCGACGCTGTCCGGTGAGTTCGTGGAGTACCTGAATTACTGGGTCGGCCTCGGCGGCGGGATAACGTACCAGGCGCCGCGAAGGCAGATCGATTACGCGGGGTATTTCAATTTCGTGCCGATCTATTTTCTGATAAGGTTGAGGTCCATGCCGGTGGATGACAACGTGTACAGATATTTTGTGATGCATCTCGGTTTTAACATATTTTCCGGAGACAGCGATTACAAGGGGCCCGGTGGGTCTTTGAGCAACGGCGGCTACTGGGCCTTCGGCGGCGGAGTGGTCGTGCACAAGATCCAGGTGGAGCTGCTGTATACCGTCAATACGGGCAGTATCAGCCAGAGCGGGTTCGTGTTCAATCCGAATACCGGGAATAACGACTTTTTTAATATAAACGCTAACCTTCAATATTCAACTCTTAACCTGAGCCTGGGATATAATTTTTAAACCCTTCGGTTTCAGCCAAAACAAGGGAGTCCAGCTGTATCTGAACCTGTTGACTGACAGCTGTCACGCTCTGGTCGTTTCCCGCTGACTTATCCCCAGTTGTGAAAGAATACCCTGCATTCCGCCTGAAGGCACCTTTTCGATGTTTAGAGATGAGATAAGATCTCCATCGAACCCGACCTCCACTTTTTCTTCCGGCAGAGAGATGTGTTTATAGGAGGGGGGAGCGGAAAATATTCCAAGAGAAGGAATGTTCATCTCTCTAAGGTGCGTGCCTGTGATATGGACCTTAAGGGTTACAACGTTGTCGTGTTCCTCAACATTAACAGGGTTAAACGACCAGTCCGGCAGGGCGCTGCGCAAAGCGGAGTGAAGTTCAACAAACTGTTTTTTATCAACCGGGTCCTGCGTTGGCCCCGAGAACATAAAATCATCGGACAGGCACTCTGTGACCATATCCATGTTCCCGTATTCAATGTGTGAGAACAGGTCTTTTACTAATTCTATTTTTGATTTTTTCATACAGTCCTCCCGAATTATTTCATCTAAAGTAACCACCTTTAAAATATACTATTATAAAGACCTATGCTATCGTTTGTTTCTACCATTCTCTTACATTCTTCCACTGCCGGGCTCGAAGGTCAAGCGTGCGCGCGCATTCATCGCAAAAGCGCCGTAACTTTTCGCGGGTATGCCTTGTCTAAATAAATGCAAAGAAAAAGTGAACGAGGAGGAGCAGATGAAGAAATTGGCAACTGCAGTGATCGCGTCTTTGTTCGCCATGCAGATCTGCGCGGTAGCGCTGGCTGATGATAAGGCGGCATGCGAGAAGTGTGATCAGACAAAGGCGGAGAAGATGCACGCGAAGCGGCTGGACAAGTTGACCAAGGAGCTCAGCCTCACGCCGGATCAGAAGGAAAAAGTTTCCGTGATCCTCAAAGAAAGCGGTGAAAAGAATAAAGCGGAAATGCAGAAAATGAAAGACAGCATGAAAGCGATGAAAGAAGAGACAGATCAGAAGATAACGGCGGTGCTTACCCCGGAGCAGGCGCAGAAATACGAAAAGATGAAACAGGACCGCAAAGAAAAGATGAAAAAGAAGGGTCAGGATAAAGAATAAAAGTTACATGAAAGTTGCACCGGGGTGTGTGTGAAGTTACATCCAGGTCGTATGATACGAGGAAAGAAAAATATCACACGCATCGATAAAAAGTGTGATAACAGCAACGTAAGTTTATAAGGGAAAGGAAGGGCGGTCACCCCCCAGTACCGCTCTTCCTCCCGTTTTTTTTGCAGGAATTCTTAGCCGGGCGGTTTGTTAAAGCGGAAAAGGAAGCTGACTTTTAGGCATTTCCTGCTTGATAACAAAAGGTGAATAGCATAAAATGGTTTAGCCGCAAAATAATTCACCATTCTCGCAGGAGGAGTAACATGAAATACATAAAGAATATCGTTTCTGTCCTGGCACCGTTCGCTATCATAGCTGTATTAT
>CAZSIW010000346.1:0-2661 GCA_964606755.1 uncultured Elusimicrobiales bacterium
TTTTTTCTTCTATCCTGCTTGGAATTACCTTAAATTTCAACCCACATTTCCTGAGCAGTTCCAGCCTTCTCGGTGATTCTGATGCAAGCACTATCGTTGTCCCGTCTTCGCTCATACGTTCCCCATGTGCACATATTTTAATTTCTTTTTTGCTATGTTGTACGCTTCCTCGATCGTGTCCATCGGGGTCATCGGCGTTTCCATCATGTACTGAGGGAAATAGCGCGAAAAATGAAGCGGTATGTCCGGGCTGAGCGACTCTACCCAGTAGACGAGCGCGGATATCTCTTTCGCCGAATCGTTCTGTCCGGGTATAATAAGGTTGGTAAGTTCAACGTGCACCTTACGCTCCACCAGAATCCTGACGTTCTCAAGCACGATATCCAGCTTGCCCGCGCAGACATCTTTGTAGAAGTCGTTGTTGAAAGCCTTGATGTCAATGTTCGCCGCGTCCAGATATTTCGCCAGCTCTACAAGCGGCTCTTTCATTACATAGCCGTTGGAAACGAGCACGTTCTTCATATCGTTTTCCCTGAAATATTTCGATGTCTCATAGACCCACTCGTAATTTATGAGCGGCTCGTTGTAGGTGTAGGCGATGCCTATGGAACCGTTTTCTTTCGCGAGCACCAGTGCGTCTTCTTTCGAAAGTCTCTGCAGGGGAATGTCGCCGTAGTTCGACTGCGATATCTCCCAGTTCTGGCAGAACGAGCACCTGAAATTACAGCCAATAGTGCCCACGGACAATATCTTTGTTCCGGGGTGAAAATGATATAGTGGTTTTTTTTCAATGGGGTCCATGTGTATGGAGCTGAACTCGCCGTAGGTGAGCGAGTAAAGTTTCCCGTCAAGGTTCTTGCGCGCTCTGCAAAGCCCGATCTTGCCGGGCTTCACCACGCACCCGTGAGGGCAGAGGTGGCACTTTACTATTTTATTTTGTTTGTCGGTGATTGAATAATATAGTGCTTCTTTCATTTTTTTACACAATCATTTATTTATATTTTATCGCTATCGCTTTTAGGCCGATGTCTTTGGACGTGCTGGCGGTCAGGCCGTACTGGAGTGTCTGGGTTTTGGTTTCTGTGCTGGCGCTGCCAGTTATTATTATCGCTTCGGCGCCCAGCTCGCTGGCTTTCTTCTTTATTTTGTTCAGACATATGCTTTCGGAGCTGGAACTGCATTTTATTTCCCCTATCTCGATATACGCCCGGTCGGGTTTGGTCGTTCTATAAACTTCAATCTCGGACGCTGTTTTTGTCACTGGGAACGGGTCGCTGTACATCGTGACGGTCGCACATCCCGCCAGCATCAGGCACACACAAAAAGACAGCAACACGATCGAACGCCGCATACTTCCTCCTTTACTCTAACTACCAGAACCGCTCCGAAACATTGAAACTATTGGTTTGCTTTCAGGATATATATTTACTCATAGCTGTTCAAATTAGCTGTCATACCCGCGCAAGCGAGTATCCATAAATTAAACTTTTGTCGGTATGGATTCCTGCTTTCGCAGGAATGACAGAAAGTGTCCTTTCAAATCTAAGAAACGTTTTTTGACCAAAACTGCTTTCCAATTTGGACACACATGATATTTACTTACAAAGCACCGAATTCTCTATCCATTGTAAATAATCTTTGCTTCCCTCCACAATAGGCAGAGCTATGATTTCAGGCACTTGATAGGAGTGGAGTTCCCTGACCCTTGCCGCCACTTTGTCGAAATTATTTCTAACGGTTTTCATCGTCACGGCAACTTCCGGCGAACGCTCAACCTTGCCTTCCCACCAGAATATGGACTTTATCCCCCCGAGGATATTCGCGCAGGCAACGAGCTTCTCCTCTACGAGAGCCTTCGATATTTTCTCCGCCTCTTCCATGTTGCCGCAGGTGATGTTAACTACGATGTTTTCCATTATTGCTCCTCTTCCAGATATCCCAATTACAGCCGGGTACTATTCATTTGATCTTCCTGCAAAACCTGTCCAGCACGCAGCCCTTACAAGCCGGGGTCTTTTTGCAATAATCTTTCCCAAGAGCGACTATCAGCGCGTGGTATTCGTTATAGAACTCAAGCTTCCTGGGCAGGTTCTCCACAAAGAACTTCTGGGTCGAATAATAATCGGGTTTTTTCAGCCACCCCAACCGTTTTACAAACCTTAGAGTGTACGCGTCAACCACGAACACTGGCTTGTTTGCCGAGTAAAGTATCATCGAGTCGGCGGTCTCGGGGCCTATGCCCTTGAGCGCGAGCAGCTCGCGCCTCAGCTCGTCCACCGGCTTTTCGAACATTTTTGTGAGGCTGCCCTGGTAATGCTTTACTACGTATGCCGCGAAATCCTTGAGCCGCGCGGCTTTCTGGTTGTAGTAGCCTGACGACCTTATCAGCCCGGCAAGTTTGTTTACCTTGAGCCTTGCGATGTCCCAGGGGGCTAACACCTTCTCTTCACGCAGGCGGGCCAGAGCCTTATCTACGTTCCGCCAGGAGGTGTTCTGCGTCAGGATCGCGCCAATACAGACCTCGAACTTTTCGAGGTCGCTCTTTAGTTTGTATCGCCCTGGAAAGTGTTTTGCAACGGCTGAGCCGTTCCTTGCCACCGGCCACCAGCCCTGTCGGCCGAAGCACTTTAGCAGTTGAAGATAAACATTTAGAGGAGGAAT
>CAZSIW010000347.1:0-2648 GCA_964606755.1 uncultured Elusimicrobiales bacterium
AGACGAACAAGATATTGCTCGACGAGAACAAGAACGTGCTCGAGGAGATCATGAGCGCGGACAAAAAGTGCGGCGAGAGCAGGGCGCGCAACATCGCGGGCGGCCTCATGTTCAGCGACGACAACGCCCTCAAGAAAATAAGCGTCCTCTCGGGCGGCGAGAAGAGCAGGGTCCTGCTCGGGAAGATCCTCGTTTCGCCCTCGCACATCCTGTTCCTGGACGAGCCGACGAACCACCTGGACATGCAGTCGTGCGACTCCCTTGTCGAGGCGATCGACGCGTTCGACGGGTCCGTTGTCCTTGTCACGCACAACGAGATGTATCTCGACGCCGTTGCCACAAAGCTCGTAGTTTTCGATAACGACAGGGTGCTGATATATAACGGCACCTATTCCGAGTTCCTTACCGATGTCGGCTGGTCGGACGAATACTCGGATGAAAAAAAGAAAAAGAAAGCCCAGGCGGCGGCGAACGAGGTTCCCGATAAGGAAACCCTGAAGGTGAAAAAGGCCCAGCTCAGGCAGGAGCGGTCGGACGCGCTGGCGCCCCTGCAGGACAGGAAGAAAGCCCTGGAGGGCGATATAAAGAGATTCGAGCAGCAGCTCCACGAAGACGCCCAGCTTCTTCTAAAGGCCTCGACTGACGGCGATTACAAGGCCAGCGCGGAACTCAACCGCAAAAGCCAGGAGCTCAGGGAAAAGATCGAGCCGCTCTACGAGGAACTCGATAAAGTAGTCAGCGAGCACGAAAACATAACGCAAGAGTACGACCGCAAGATTGAAGAAATAGATCAGTTGTAAGTTATAAGTGGTAAGTAATAAGTAACTGACTTTTAGGGTTGTGACTTTAACTTATGACTTATCTCTTACAACTTATAACTGAAAAGAGGTTTTTTGAACCTTATAATAAGTGATCTGCGTGTACCCGTCGAAAATGATACTGTCCCCGAATACCTGAAGGCCGCCACGGCCAGGCTGGGCGTTGACCGGGAAAATATAAAACTTGTCAAAATTATTAGCAAATCGCTAGACTCGAAAAACAAAGAGCAATTCTTCTACGAGCTTACGGTAGTCGTAACCGTCCCCGAAACCTTCATAAACAAAGAAAACCTCCCGCCTTACAATGAAGCCCAGACAAAAACTATCACCCCAAAAAGCAATAAAGAGAAAGCGATAATAATAGGTTTCGGCCCTGCGGGCATGTTCGCCGCGTTGGAACTCATCGAGCGCGGAATAAAACCCGTTATATTCGAACGGGGCAAAAAAATTGAGGAGCGTTCCGTAGACGTTGAAAAGTTCTTCAAAGAAAGAACGCTCGATCCGGAATCCAATATCCAGTTCGGCGAGGGCGGCGCGGGCTCATACTCTGACGGAAAACTGTTTTCAAGGATGGGCGGTAACACCGGTTACATGAACAGGGTATTTCATACACTTATTAAACTCGGCGCGCCAGAAGAGATCCTATACATAAACAAACCTCATCTAGGCACTGACATGCTGTGCAAGATAGTCAAAAAGATAAGAGGACATGTGCTTGAATACGGAGAAATATTTTACAGTTCCAAGATGACCGACCTGATCGTTTCCGAAGGCAGAGCGGTTGGTGTCGTGATAAACGGCGAGCGGGAATTTCTGGCACCAAAAATATATCTGGCGATCGGCCATTCCGCCCGCGAGACGTTCGACCTGCTTCAGAGAAAGGGTGTCGCGCTCGAGCGCAAACCCATATCCGTGGGCCTGAGGATTGAACACCCCGCCGAGATCATTAACCTGATGAGATACGGCGACAAGTATAAAAATTATTCGGCGATAGGCCCTGCGTTTTATTCGTTCACGCACAACGGCGGCGACAGGGGCGTGTGTTCTTTCTGTATGTGTCCGGGCGGCGAGGTGCTGAACGCCTCTTCCGAAAACGCTCTGCTGGCGGTAAACGGCATGAGTTATTCAGCAAGGTCGTCTAAGTTCTCAAACTCCGCAATTGTCGTGGCCTGCCAACCGGATGATTACGGCCCCGGCGGCCCGCTGGCAGGCATAGAGTTTCAGAAAGATATTGAACGCAAGGCTTTTAGCGCAGGCGGTGGGAATTGGAAAGTTCCTGCTCAGAACCTTCCTGATTTTCTGGCGGGCAGAACATCGAAAGTTTTAAATACAAATTCCTGCAGGAGCGGGACCAAGTCAGCCGACCTCAATGAGGTATTGCCGAGATATGTCTGTGAAGCGTTACGCTCGGCGTTCAATAAATGGAAACAGGATTATCCTGCGTTTGTTTCCGAGAACGCGGTGCTTTTGGGAGCCGAGACAAGAACAACATGCCCTGTGCGGATAAAACGCGGCGACAGTTTCGAATCGGAAAGCACAAAGGGCCTTTATCCCATAGGCGAGGGCTCCGGCCACGCCGGCGGCATAACCAGCTCAGCCATCGATGCCCTAAAAGCCGTAGAGTTTAGTCAGGCGGAAGGAAATTATTGACGGGCAGTTCAAAAGAGTTATACAATTGTCGCACAAACCAGTCCGCGGATAAACATCTAAAAAATGATGACAAAAATTGTTCATAAATTAGCTCTTATATTAGCGGGAATACTGTTGACTCTTTTTGTGATCGAGATAACCATGCGTTTCTGTGGATTTGTGTTTGTTGAGGCACAGCAT
>CAZSIW010000348.1:0-2595 GCA_964606755.1 uncultured Elusimicrobiales bacterium
GCGCGTCCGCTATGCAATAGGGAGACTGGGGCGGTATACAGGTTTTCAGGCATCTGTAGTTGCAGTTGAACTTCACTTCCCCGCGAGCGGAGCGCTCGAGGAACTCGTTTTTCAGGGCTCTTCCGGGCATTCCTACGGGGCTCTTGATTATGGCAATGTCTTCTTTCTTTGCGCTCAAATAAGCCTGCTTAAAAATATCCGAGGCGTCACACTCGTCGGTGGCCACGAACCTTGTGCCCATCTGTACCCCGGACGCCCCGAGCTTTAGGAAACGCGCTATATCTTTGCCGTCAAAAATGCCGCCGGCCGCGATGACCGGTATCTGCCTTCCTGAAGGTAAAGGGTATTTTTTTACCACGTCAAGAACTTCCGCGAGTATTTTTTCGAGTTTGCCTTTTGGATCCTCTTTTAACTCGTCGAAACTGTATCCGAGATGGCCGCCGGCCATGGGGCCTTCTACTACGATCCCGTCCGGAAGGCGGTTATATTTTCTAAGCCAGTTCTTGCACAAAAGCTCAGCTGTGCGGGCTGAAGACACTATCGGGCATATCTTTGTTTTTGACCCTTCGACCAGTTTGGGAAGATGCAGCGGCAACCCAGCGCCCGAAAAAATGATGTCTATTCCGGCGGCAGCCGCTGACTTAACGATATCGTCGTAATTTGTCAGAGCGACCAGTATGTTTACCGCCAGGATCCCTTTTGTTTTTTGTCTGGCTTTTTGTATCTGGTCACGCAATTCGTCTTTGAGCATGGCCGGCGTGTTAGCGTTCAGAGAGCCGGTGATGGCCGATATTGTTCCGACAGCTCCCTCGTTAGCTACGGCCGAAGCAAGGTTCGCTCGCGATATGTGGACACCCATTCCGCCCTGAACGATAGGCGGGTTGATTTTTAGATCTCCTATGTATAGATCTGGCAGTTTTGACATTAATGTACCTCTTAATTTAGTTTCGCGGCAAAATAAAAATGCCTCGTCGCAAGTATTGTTAAACTCGAATTCAAAGCTTTACAGCCCTAACCGCCCCGGTGGTAACGGGAATGGCTGCTGGGTTTTCTCCGATTGCTCCCGTACTGATGATGCGGATACCGGTGTTCGACTTCAGCCTCGGAGTAGTGCCCGAAAGAAGTTTTAGGCATTTCCGGGTGGTCGGAGAGGGGGATCGTTTTCTTGATCAGATTCTCGATGTTCTGCACGTCGCTTCTCTGGTCGGGAGTCGCCAGGGAGATCGCGTGACCTTCCTGTCCGGCCCTGCCGGTCCGTCCGATACGGTGTATGTAGTTCTCGGGGTCATCCGGCAAATCAAAATTAATAACCAGCTCGATTTCTTTGACGTCAATCCCGCGGGCCGCAATGTCCGTCGCTGTCAGAACGCGGTATTTTCCCGACTTGAACCAGTCCAGCGCTTCCCTGCGTTGAGAAAGTGAGCGGTCAGAATGTATCTCGGCGACGTTGTGCCCCATTTTTCTCAGGAACTGCGTTACCCTCGTAGCTCCCCGTTTTGTTCTGGTAAATAAAAGCACGGAGCCGTTGTACTGCTTTAACAACTTATCCAGCAGTGTGCCCTTAAGATCTTTCTGCACAACAAAAATTTCCTGGGAAATACCCGACGCAACCGTTCCGGCAGGCGCGATCTCAGTGCGAACCGGAAGTTTCATGTGAGAAGACGCGATGCTTACTATCTTTGCCGGCATCGTGGCGGAAAAAAGCATTGTCTGGCGGTCCCTTGGAATGAGCCGGAGTATCCGCTCTATCTGCGGGGCGAATCCCATGTCGAGCATGCGGTCGGCTTCATCCAGTATCAGCACCACGACGTCGTCAAGACGGAGGTGCTGCTGCGAGACTACGTCTATGAGGCGGCCCGGTGTGGCGATGATGATGCGCGGGTTCTTGCGCAGAGAGACGATCTGATGCACTATCGATTCGCCGCCGATAAGCACCGTAGTCTTCATGCCGGATGCCGCGGTAAGCGGTTCTATCGCTTCGCTGACCTGTATCGCGAGCTCGCGGGTAGGCACCAGCACCAGCCCGCGTCCCTTCTTCTGCGCCAGCTGCTGTATCATGGGTATACCGAACGCCATGGTCTTGCCGGTGCCGGTCTGCGCTATACCAATTATATCTTTCCCTTCAATAGCAATGGGGATGGCTTTGTGTTGTATGGGTGTTGGTTTTGAGAATCCCAGTTTTTCCAGTGTTTCCAATAAGCCCGGCGCTATTCCGAGGCCATAAAAAGTATCTTGCTGGCTTTTTTCCATGCTATAGTATACCTTAAAAGTGGGAAATAAGTAAAGAAATATTTTGACAACTCAAATTAAATATGCCATAGTGTGGCATCGGCCAGATAGATAAAACTCAGTTCGTTTATCGAATAGAAGCGCGTCTGGTACAATAACAAGGGGAGAGCGTATGAACATTTACGTAGGTAATTTGGCTCGTGAAGCGACAGAAGACGATGTAAGACAGGCATTTGCTCCGTTTGGAACAATAGATACAGTTGCAATAATAAAGGATAAGTTTACCGGAGAGTCGAGAGGATTCGGCTTCGTGGAAATGGCATCCAAAGAAGAAGCAACAGCGGCCATAGCGGGGCTTAACGGCAA
>CAZSIW010000349.1:0-2588 GCA_964606755.1 uncultured Elusimicrobiales bacterium
TCCACCGTGAAAGGCCCGAAGGGGAATATCGAGCATTTCTTACTTTTAAAATATGGCAACCCAATGGCGTAGGCAATACGAAAGGATATCGTGTTACATACCCATCCTGTTCAGGTTTATCGAATCGAACCCCAAGGATGGCTGGGGTGTCATACACGATATCAGCCTCGGCGGCATTAAAGCGGAGACCCGCACCGTAGTCAAAGAGGGCCAGACGGTCTATATAAGCTTCTCCATATCCGAAGAGTTTAACTTTGTCAACGCGAAGTGCCTGATCCAGAGGACCGTTCAAGACGGTATTTATTACATCTGCGGCATCAAGTTTACCGATTCTATAGACAAGCAGCACCTGCACAACGCGTTGCAGCTCCATTTGCTGACGACTGACGTTGAAAGTGCAGGCGAGAAGAAACAGGAAGAACAACACATTTAGCGGCCCGCCCGCGGGCGGAGGAGGTTCCGGTGAAGATAGTTATCCCAAAAATGTTTTTCAGGAAAGGGGCCACGATAAGGGTCGGCCCAGGCCCCGTCAGCGCAGGCACAGCAGGGCCCGACAGTGTAGATCTCAAGAAAAAGACCACGCCGGCGCTGATCGAATCGTTGAAAGACAACGACCCGTTCATCCGTTCTGTTTCAGCGGAGGTGCTTGGCAGGTTGCAGGAAAGGTCTTCAGTGGCGGCGCTCATAGAGGCTCTTAAAGACCATTCGAAATATGTCCGCGAAAAAGCGGCGATCGCCCTGGGTCATATAGGCGACAAATCCGCTGTGCCAGCCCTGATAGATGCGCTGAACGACACGTCAGAAGAGGTAAGGGTGACCGTCGCCGGCGTCCTGGGGCACCTGCATGACAAACTGGCGGTTCCAGCCTTGATAATGTCCATGAAAGATCAGAGCCCGATGGCAAGAATGAAATCGGCTATATCGCTGGGCATTATCGGCGACCCGAAAGCCGTTAACCCTCTCTATGAGGCATTGAACGACGAGAATGAGCTTGTCAGAAAATATGCCTGTGAAGCGCTCGGCAGTATCGGCAGGCCGGCAGTACCGGCTTTACTGCTTGCCCTCAAAAACGAAAGAGTTCGCGCGCACGCGGCTCAGGCGCTGATGAAAATCAAATAAAAGCAAATTTCGAAATTCAAATTGCAGTTTCGAAATTGTTGTAAACCAGGGGTGAATTTATGGGGATCCTTAACTTTATCACGAATATTTTAGGCGGGCAGGGAAAAAGCAATCCCAATGATATCCCTACCGGAAAAAAAGACATCAACGTGGCCGTAATACAGGGGTTTAAGGATCCGGACCCCTTGATAAGGGCTATCAGCGTTGAAGTCGCCGGCAAGTTGAGGGACAGGGCGCTTTTGCCTGAGTTGTTGAAAGCTCTTAAAGACCCTTTACACCTGATAAGGCAAAAGGCCGCGGAGTCACTGGGCCACATCAACGAAAGGAAATCCGTGGCAGCCCTCATTGAGGCGCTCGATGATGAGTCCGAAGAAGTAAGGGTTACCGTTGCCGGTGTGCTGGGCATGATGAAAGACAAGCTGGCAGTGCCCGCCCTCATTGCGGCCCTTAACGACACGAGCTATCTGACGCGCATGAAATCCGCGGTCGCGCTTGGTTTTATCGGCGATCCTCAGGCTATACCGCCTCTTGCCAGGGCTTTAAAGGACGAGAATGAGCTGGTAAGGAAATATGCCTGTCACGCTCTGGGCAACCTGGGCAGAAGATCGGTGCCGTACCTTCTTGATGCTTTGAAAAACGAAAAGTTAAGAGATGTGGTTTCAGAGTCATTGATGCAAATTAAATAAAGCTATCAGTCGCCGGCTTTCAGTCATCAGCCAATAATTAAGCATTCTTGGTTTTGACCGGAGGCCTGACGCTGAAAACTTAAGGCTGATAATGGAAATAAAAGACAGCATATTCAGGCAGAACGAAGCCAAGTGGCAAAAATACTGGGCCCAAAACAAGATATTCGAAGTATCTGAAAGGGACAAAAACAGGAAAAAGTATTACCTCCTTGTCATGTTCCCTTACCCCAGCGGGAAACTTCACATGGGACACGTCAGGAACTATGTCCTGGGTGACGTCTTCGCAAGGTTTTACAGGATGAAGGGGTATCAGGTCATACAGCCCATAGGCTGGGACTCCTTCGGCCTTCCCGCCGAAAACGCGGCGATCAAAAACAACATCCACCCGGAAAAATGGACCCTTAAGAACATCTCCCAGATGGCAGACCAGTTAAAAGAGCTCGGTATATCGTACGACTGGAGCCGTGAAATAGCCACCTGCGACAAGCGGTACTACAGATGGAACCAGTGGTTTTTTATTAAGATGTGGGAAAAGAAACTAGCGTATAGGAAAAACTCGCTGGTCAACTGGTGCCCGTCATGCCAGACAGTTCTTGCCAACGAGCAGGTCAACCAGGGGCTCTGCTGGCGCTGCGACTCGAAAGTTGAAACTAAGAAACTCGAACAGTGGTTCCTGAGGATAACGGATTACGCCGACCAGCTGCTCTCGGGACATGAACAGTTAAAGAACGGGTGGCCCGAACAGGTCATTCTGATGCAGAAAAACTGGATAGGGAAATCCAC
>CAZSIW010000350.1:0-2583 GCA_964606755.1 uncultured Elusimicrobiales bacterium
CTCCAGTGCAGGCTGGTTTCCGGGTAGTCGGTATCCAGCGCATCCTCGACCGCTACGTGACTGTCGCTAAGTTTTATGCCCAGCGCATCGGATAGCTCCGACCTTCCGTCAATAATAACGCTCGCGCCCCCGCTCACGATGTTTGCGATCAGCCCTGCCTGGTCCTTTGTCAGTGTTTTAGCAGCAGCAAACGGGACGATGATAATGTCATAACCGCCAAGATTTGCAGGGTTCGGCTCTTCGGTACTGGTCTCATCGAACCTAACGCCGGCAACAACAAGAGAGAATTTAAGCGACAAAAGATCGTTGTTCTCCTGTCCGCCCGGGACTTTTCCGGAAGGGTTGAGAAAGGCGACCCTCGGGACCATTTCGTTTGTTCCGGCGACGACCAGTCGTGCTTGTCGTAAATTTTTTGTTTCCAGCAATTTGTGTTGGAGAGTTATTTTTTCGATGGGGTGAAAAACCATCTGTGAAATTCCCGATATAGAAAAAAACATTGCAAGGGTGAACAGCAGCGAACCGAATAAAATAAGGAAACCTGTTCTTTTTCTCATAATGCCCGACATTATGCTAACAGTTTCGAGGAATATTTTCAAGGAGTAAGATCGATCCGCGGATGCTTCGGAGGCTAAAAAATACCCCCTAGGACTGTTCTGGCTTTGGCGATTCATATAACTGAACGCCTGGTCGGTAAACTACCCGAAATATCCGGAGCCAAAGATACTATCCCAACAATTTACCGTAGGATGATCTTTAGACAACTCTAAACTCGCAGGGTTCTCAGCCTATAGTATAGACTGATGGGTTCCTGAGAGCCAGAACCTCGCCGAATACCCCAATAACAAACCCTAAGGGGGTTTTATATCAAAGGATGCTTAACCTCTTGAGAGAGGCTCAATCGCCTCTGGGGCAGAGGTAAGCATCCTGTAAACAACAATACCCCGCTGGAAACACCATCCCCGGAACTTTTAAAACAGCAGCTTCAATCAAGGTTTGTCAGCCGATATATTTTCTCTAAAAGATGTTATCTCCCAGAGACATATTTTCAACCGGACGTTCTCTCAAGAAACCCTGTCTCTCGATCCCGTGGCGGTTTTCGATGATGCTTTTACAGACAGCGGTTTGACCCGATGTTTGTAAGCACCCGTTGCTTCCAACGGGGTTATTATTTCAAAAAACTATTCTTTCTATTTATAATTTACAAAATTAACCCGAACGTGTGAATGGTCTATTTCCACCATTATATGACTTTACTCTTTTTAAATTGTCACGCTTTCGTCGGAACGGGCAGTTCTACGCCGAGTTGTTTGAAAAGCCCCTGTATGCCTCCGCCCGCCACTGGAGAGACGTTAAAGACCACGATCTTATTTTCAACGATCTTCACTTCCACGGGCTCTTCCGGCAGAGCCACACGTTTTCCTGTCGAGTGGACAGATCTTATCCCGAGAAGAGGAATGTTTATCGGACGGCTGTTGGTCCCTGAAATATGCAGTTTTATCTGCAGGCCGTCCCTTGTTTCTTTCGCATCGGTCATATTAAACCTCCAGTCGGGAATTGCGGACACAAGCCCCTCCATGAGCTCAAGGAACTCGCTTTTGTTATGTGGTCTCGGCGCCGGGCCGGAAAGATTGAAACCCTCAGCAAGGCCGGCCGCGGCTTCTTTTAGCCTGTTTGTTTCCAGCTGTGACAATATTTTTGACACCAGCTCTGTTTTTGACAACATATAATTACCCCCTTTTTATACGACAACTTCGATATTTGAATTTTATAATTTATTCCTGCGTCGGGTCACCGGCATCGAGCTGCGGCTGTCTTGCCTCCCGAGGCATTATGATAAGAGAAAGCTTCTCCGTCTGCCTGATAACGGTTATCGGAACTGCGATCCCTATCTTGTCTTCCGTAAGGAACCTGTGCAGATCATCGACACCGTTCAGGGGCTGTTCGTTTATAGCTATTATCACATCGTTTCTCTGCAGACCGGCGGCGCCGGCCGGGCTGTCTTTTTCTATCGAGATGACCAGTATCCCCTGCGCCGACGGTATCGAATAAAAATGTACTATCCTTTGCAACAGCGAGATATCCTGCCCCGCTACCCCTATGAACGCGCGGCGGATCTTCCCTTCCTTTATCAGTTTCGGCACAACGAACTTCGCAATGTTGATAGGTATGGCAAAACATATGCCCTGGGCGTTATATATGATAGCCGTGTTCACTCCTACCACCTCGCCCTTAAAATTCACGAGCGGCCCTCCCGAACTCCCTGGATTGAGCGCCGCGTCCGTCTGGATGACGCCGTCTATAAGCCTTCCGGTAACAGTCCTGAACGAGCGGCCCAGGGCGCTCACCACTCCGGCCGTGACCGTGCTCTGAAAACCCAGGGGGCTTCCTACGGCTATGACCAGTTGTCCTACACGCAGCGACTGCGAATTCCCTAGGGTGGCCGTCTCGAGGTTAAGAGCGTCTATTTTTATGACGGCTATGTCCGTATCCGGATCGTCGCCCACAAGCAGCGCCTCCAGTTTCCTTCCATCTGCAAGCGTCACGTTTATTTTGTCCGCGCCGTTCACCACGTGGCTGTTCGTG
>CAZSIW010000351.1:0-2576 GCA_964606755.1 uncultured Elusimicrobiales bacterium
GAACTGTCATCCCCACCAGCGCTATTAAGATCATAACTCCCAGCATACCGAGGCTTTTTAAGGGCAGTTCCAGCCAACCGTAAACTTTCTCGTTCCATGCCCGTGAAGCCGTATGTGTAAGTATTTTAACAAAATTAAGCGAACTCCACACAACAACTATTGTCGCCGCAATCCCCGCTTCCGCGTGCACTTTCATAAAATCTGAAAGAGGCTTGAATATCTGGTGCCTTACATCCGTAGTCACGGGCAATAAACTAGCGACATAGCCAAGAACAATACGCCTCGCGGTAGTCCGGTCAATGAACGTGGAAATTATCGCGGTAAAAAGTATGATCAAAGGGAACAAAGAAAAGAAAGTGTAGTAAGCGAACGCCGCCGCGCGCTGGGCGCCGTCAATATGTGAAAACTTCTTTTGTCCGTTTAATATAGTTGTCCAGGCTTTTCTGATCATTTTATAATTTTATCGTTATTGGACGTTATAAGTGAGGGTATTCATCTATAATTTGTAATAGCTCATTGTGACAATTTATGCAATTGACGCAATATTCCCTGTTTTATACCATGACATTCAAATTTTATTATTTATTGTTGTTTTAAGCAGTCTGTATAACTGAGGCACTTCCGAAACCAGCGGTTGGATTTTGTCGGGGTATAGGTCTAAGGCATAAGCGTGGCTGAAAAAATGCCTGAATGCAAGGAAGCGTTTTAAATCATTGACGACTGGTTCGGGTAATATATTTTTCTTAAGGCAAGTTAAAAGCAGTTCCTGGTGCCACATGGCGCCCTGGGGTATTTCAATATGTTTTGACTGAAGAATTTGTTTTAAAATGTTTTCGATACCGTTATAGAAATTGTGTACTAAGGCGGCAACGCCGGCAAGTTCTAACTCCGAAATTTGAGACAGGTCCTTATCGATGGGCAGAGCCTTAATGAGCTTTTCTATGGCATCATATTCGGCTTCTATGCGTTCTTTGTAATCAACCATAAATTATAATTCCCTCGCGCCGGATCAACTGGATAAATTTTGAATTGCCCGAAAGGTCTATCACGTCCACAGGTTTTGACAAGGAAAACAACAGGTCGCCGCAAAATCTATAAAATTCTTTAGGCGCAACACCATCTACTGCGATGTCTATGTCATTGCTTTTCTCGTCCGGCAGCATGCTCGATCCGAAAAGTAAAACACTTTTCGCGTGGTATTTTTTTGAAATTTCCTGTATTTTCGATTTATCTTCGCTTGTTATCATGCCTTAATTCTACTACTTTTTGATGAAAATTAGAATACTCCGCAAAAAATATGGAGCCCTATAGGCAAGTCCATGGCCAAAACCCTAACCACTCACGTTGGGCGACATCCGCCATTCATCCACAGGCAAGCCCGTGGTCTTCTGGCATGGCGGATCAATGAACTGAATAACAGGCGACGTCCTCTATTCTTACAGCATTTTTTTTATAGAGGCTTTTTTGGCAAGATACGCTTTACCCAAACCGATCTCAATGCCCAGGTCACACAAGGAAATGGCCGCTTCATATTCACCCGCGTCAACCATTATCGATATTCCCCTTTCGACAAAGCGAAGCTCGCCCAGGTATTCGGCAAGCGGGCGCTTAGTTTCAACCTGCGCGTCCTTCAGATATTCGCCGGCACGCTTCACCGCTTGCCGGCATAAGTCAACATCGTTAACTTGATAGGCATCTTCCGTCAGAAGATCGTAGATAAAAAACTTCACAGCGTTGGGGATCGAGTTAAACTTGTCGAGATAATTCAGCAAATATCTCTTCCCGTTTTCAGCGCCGCTAAACGATGCCTCTTTATGCCCTTCAAACACGCTTTCCAATATCTCATCCGGTCTTTTAACGACCGGCCCGCGCCGCTCTGCCATTTTCTAACTCCTGAAAGGTAATAGTAATAGGGGACGTCCCGTAAATTAATACTTTTCTGTGCTTTATGTTCCCTTTCGTAAATCTTTGCAATTGTTTTCAGTAATAATAAAATCTGAAAAAACAACTCTGCATCCGTTCCCAAGCGGCGACTGCGAAATGACGCCGACATTAACATTCCTGTTAAGGCTCAACTCAAAATATCGAACCATTTTCCACATCAAACCGTCAAGTGAATAGTGAATTGACCAGAATTGGTTTTTCCTCATTATACGCACCCACGCCGCGTTTTGAGCTATACTTTCGCCGTTACAGTCATCTGAAGAATCATCCGTTACAACCGTAACAACAGACGCACACCCCAGATCGGTCAATTCAAATGCCGCCTTGATCCAGTTTTTGTTGTCATCAAAAACCAGCAATCCGCCGGCATCATAAGTTGCTTTGAATTCCGGCGTTATTTTAACGCTTGCTATAAAATTATTACCAATTGTCTCAAAATAGAATGGGGCGTTCACGGAAGAAACCCCGGATAAATTGTCTATAAAAAAGTCGGTTTTTGCCCCCGATTTAATTGCGAATGACTGTTCGTTTATCTTATGAGCGATGCATCCATTCATTGTATTCATATTATCCTTCCCATCTCTGCAAAGAGGGGCGCATTAGTACGAAGTATATCAAAATGGAAGGTATAT
>CAZSIW010000352.1:0-2571 GCA_964606755.1 uncultured Elusimicrobiales bacterium
CGCAGTAACGGCACGCAATTCCCTTTCTATGTTACGGTGGCGCGTGTTGAGCTTGAAGACGGCCCGGCAGATATGGGTGTTTTTATTAATATTACAAATCGAAAACATACCGAAGAAGCTCTTGCCGCTTCGGAGGCAAAGTATAGACTGCTTTATGAAAACATGATAGATGCTTTTGCCAGTGTGAATATGGATGGACGCGTCGTGGAGTTCAATGAATCCTACCGGAAAATGCTCGGCTATGGATCCGAAGAGCTAACAACACTCACTTACGGCGATGTTACGCCGGAAAAGTGGCACGCGTTAGAGTCGAAGATAATCACAGATCAAGTGCTAGTACGCGGTTATTCCGATTTGTATGAAAAAGAATACAAGAAAAAAGACGGCACTGTATTTCCAATAGAACTGCGAACCGTGCTTATTAAGGATTCTGCCGGAAAACCGGCTTCAATGTGGGCCCTAATCCGCGACATTACCGAACGCAAAAAACACGAGAACACCCTTAAGGCCAGCGAAGAAAAGTACTACAGCCTTTTCAACAATTCTGAAGTGGGAATGTTCAGGACAAAACTTGACGGGTCAGAAATATTGGAAATGAACGAAAAATACCTGCAGATCTTTGGATACTCGCGGGAAGAGATGAAAGGCAAGAGCTCTCTACAGTTTTGGGCTGATCCCGGCGAACGCGAAGAAATGATCCGCAGGTTAAGCGAGTCAGGCAGGGTCGTCGATTTTGAGTGCAAAATGTATAACAAGCAGGGCGAGACAATAAACTGCATGACGTCTTTGAGGGTTTTTCGTGACCACAATGTGCTTGAAGGCTCTATAATAGACATCACTGAACGCAAAAAGATCGAGAACGCGCTTAAGGCAAGCGAAGACAAATTCCGCAAAGCATTTTATACCAGCCCAGACGCAATAACTATTAACCGCTTTGAGGACGGCGTGTATGTCTCTATCAACAGAGGTTTTACCGAAATAACGGGCTATACGGAGCAGGAATGCGTAGGCAGGAGCACACTTGAATTGAATATCTGGGCCGACCTTAATGAGAGAGATGCTGCATTCAAGGTTTTAAAAAATGATGGTACAGTCAAAAATCTTGAGGCGCGGTTTTATTCAAAAAATGGGGATATTATCTATGGACTGATATCCAGTTCAATTATTGAATTAGAAGGAGTTGCCCATATTATAAGCATCACACGAGACATCACACAACGTAAGCTGATAGAGGATGCGCTGGAAGAAAGCGAAAAAAAATTGGAAAAAGTGTTTATGACCTGCCCCGATCCTATTGTGGTTACCAGGCTTGATGACGGTGTATTTGTTTCAATAAACACTGAATTTACGAGACTATTCGGTTACACTGAGGCAGATATCGCAGGAAAGACATCTCTGGGGCTTAATTTATGGAAAAACGCCCAGGACAGGGTTAAGTTCATTGATATGCTCAAAGATAAAGGAGAGGTTAGAAATTTCGACACATGTTTTGTTAAAAAGAACGGGGAAGAAGTATTCGGACAGATATCGGCTTCACTCATGGAATTGAACGGGGTGAGGCTTATTGTAAACATCAGCAGAGATTTAACCGAGAAAAAACAGACTGAGGAAAAATTGGCTGAACGCAGCAGGTTCATAGAATCTATTGTAAACTTGACCCCGAACATTTTGTACATATATGACATTGTTGAAAAGAAAAACGTTTATTCTAATAATGGCATACAGAAAGTTCTCAGCTACTCGCCAGAAGAACTGAAAGAAATGGATGACAAAGTTATTTCGACACTTATGCATCCCGACGATTTTCAAAAATATATAAATGAGATTGTCCCGCAATATGCCGTTTTAAAAAACAATGAGCCTTTGATCCATCAATTCCGCATGAAACACAGATCAGGAAAGTGGCGCTGGCTTAACGCCAATGAAATAGTTTACCTGCGCCAGCCGGACGGCTCGCCACAGCAGATATTCGGTATGATCAATGACATTACGGACATCAAGCGGGCCGAGGATATCATAAAACGAGACAAGGAAGCGTTAGAGGTAATAGTCAAAGAACGGACGCAGGAGCTGATAAACGTTCATGCGGATCTTGAGCGGGCGAAACGTCTTGCTGACATAGGCGTGCTGGCCACAACCGTTGCCCACGAAATAAGAAACCCGTTGGCTGCCATCAACCTAGCCGCCAGCAACATTGCCCGAAAGTCAAAGGAGGAAAATCTGCGTCCTCATCTGGATACTATCACAAAAAAAGTACTGGAAAGCGACCAGATCATCAACAATCTATTGTTCTATTCTCGTTTTAGATTGCCTGAGTATGAACCCATAAACCTCTATAACCTTCTGAACGAATGTATCGATCACGCACGAATGCAATTCAAGGCTAAAAAACTGGACATCCGTAAACAATACGATAGCCTGGAAAATATTCTGTTTGAAGCCGATACCACACAGATAAAGGAAGTATTCAATAATATTCTAGGCAATGCTTTTGATGCTGTTAACGCTCTGGATGGAATTATTATCATCTCTGCTGAACTCAGCACGGAGAGCGTGGTTATCCGCATATAC
>CAZSIW010000353.1:0-2569 GCA_964606755.1 uncultured Elusimicrobiales bacterium
CGCACCTGCATATTCGGTGTTCATTAACGGACCTTACGCCTATGTTGCGGACGGGACGTACGGAATACAGGTATTGAACATCTCAAATCCGACGGCTCCTTCCACTGTCGGCGGCTACGAAACATCAGCGGGCACCGCCTATGGGATTTCCTTAATCAACAATTACGCCTATGTTGCGGACGGGAGTTCGGGGCTTATGATACTGGATTTCACGTCTTATGCTTCGACCATAACCATGCCGTCCCAGCCCTCGAATTTCTCGGTCGCGGTCTCATCGTCCTACTTTGTTACGCTTAACTGGACGGATACTTCAAACGACGAAAACGGATTTTTGATATTGAGGTCTACTTCCAACCCCGCTGTTCTGGCGAGCCAATTCTTTCTCGCTTCAAATGCTAATTCATTTACAGATACGGGGCTCAGGCCGAACTCGACCTACTACTACAATATTTATGCCTTCAACTCTTCGCAATACTCTAACCCCAACGGGATCATCGCCTTTACACCGATATTAGACGTCTCTCAGGTCAGTTCCTATGCACCGGGCGAAAGTTTCTATGATATTGCCGTTTCCTCTTCATCCGGTTATCTGTACGCCGCGCTTGAATCAAGCGGCATCATGGCCATAAACGTGTCAAACCCTTTGTCCCCGACAAAAACGGGGAATGATCATAACACGTCAAACATGGTCGAGCACCTGGCTTTAAGTGGAAACTACCTTTATCTCGCCGACGGGAACGGCGGGATAGCGCCCGTCAACATCTCTATATCATCGTCTCCGGTCATATTGTCGTCGGTACCTGCCTCCGGCTACTCCAATGGAATAGACATCGAAGGAAACTTCGCATATATGGCTAACAAAACATCGGGCATACAGATATTTGATATATCAGGTTCCGCACCTGTCTCAATTACATCGGCCTTTTCACTGGCAGGAGGCACGGCATATGACATCAAATCTTATGGAAACTATATTTATGTCGCCAACGGTAACGGTGGTTTGAGCATTTTTAGTAACAGTAATAATAATACTGTAAATTGGGTGTATGACTATGCAACAGGCAGTATCGGCGATGTCAGGTGTGTCGAAGTTTCGAGCAACACAGCTTATGTCGGGGTAAATGGCAACGGACTTCAGACTGTTAACGTCACCTACCCTACGACACCATTGACGACAATGTCGTTCCCTACCCCTTCAATCGTCTATAGCCTTTCCAAAAGAGACAATTATCTGTTCGCCGCGGGAGGCGACAGCCTGGGAAATGGCAACGTCAGCATATACGATATATCTAACTCTGCCTCTCCATACCTGATAGGAAGTTGTAGTGTTGCGACCACGGCAAAGGGCGTTTACAACATCGGAAACTATATTTATATCGCGGATGGTACAGGCGGACTGAAAATACTTAAGGCGAACCTGCCTTAACGGGCAAACAAAATCTACTCAAGAGGGTGACCATGCATTCGACAAAGTCAAATTCAAGCGCAGAAAAAAAGATCGGCAATAGAAGACGGGGCAGGGAAACCGCCCTTCAGATGTTATATCTTATGGACAATTGCAAGTTCACTGCCGTGGAGGTCAAAGAGATACTTCTTTCCATAGAGGACGTGCATCCGAACACCAAGAACTTCGCGCTTGAACTCTGCGAGGGCGTCTGCTCCCAAATGAAAAACCTTGACGAGATGATAATGAAGCGCGCCAAGAACTGGAAACTTGACAGGATGGCTGTCATCGACCGCAACATCCTCAGGATTGCCGCTTACGAGATGGTAGGTATGCCGCAAACCCCGGTAAACGTTATTATAGACGAGGCGGTTGAGATAGCCAAATCCTTTTCGACTTCCGAATCCGGAAAATTCGTCAACGGCATATTGGACAAAATAAAAGCCGAACGCTCTCCCGTTCCGGAAACCTCCTGCGAAAAACCGACAAATGGACAAACCTGAAAAAATATTAAAAACCATAGAAAAACTGAGAGAAGAGATACGCCACCATGACTATCTCTATTATGTGCTCTCGCGCCCGCAGATCCCGGACATCGAGTACGACAAACTCATGAAAAAACTCGAGGCTCTGGAGAAGGAGAACCCCGGGCTGATAACTCCCGACTCTCCAACGCAGCGTGTTGCCGGCCAGACAGAGAACCTGTTCGCTCCGGTAAAACATACAGTCCCTATGCTCTCGCTTGACAACACCTACAATGTCGAAGAATTGAACGACTGGTTCGACCGCGTGGACAAGGGCCTCTCAGGCTCAAGGTGTGAGTACGTTGCCGAAGTCAAGATAGACGGTGTGAGCCTGGCACTTACCTATAAGAACGGCCTACTCTCAAAAGCGGCCACCCGAGGCGACGGGGAGACCGGCGAGGACGTGACACCCAACGCAAAAACCATAAGGGCCATACCGTTGAGGCTCAAAACCGCCGCGCCTCCTGAATTTTTTGACGTAAGAGGCGAGGTTTATATGAACAAGGCGGACTTCGACAAGCTGAATAAAAAGCTTATCGAGGATTCACTCGAGCCGTTCGCGAACCCCAGGAACTTCACTTCCGGCTCGCTAAGACAGAAA
>CAZSIW010000354.1:0-2562 GCA_964606755.1 uncultured Elusimicrobiales bacterium
CTTCTTGAGCTTTTTCTCTATGTGTATGTCGCTGGTCGCGATCACTATATGTATGCGCGGTTTTTTCGAGTATTTCACGGCGTTCCAGCAGGCGGTGATGTCTTTCTCGTTGGCGCGGCAGAGGCCGGCTATAACGGGGCCCTTTATCTTCTGGGCAACAAGTTTTACGGACTCAAAATCGCCCGGGCTGGAGATCGGGAAACCCGCCTCTATCACGTCGACGCCAAGTATGGCCAGCTGGCGCGCTATCTCAAGTTTTTCGTTTATGTTAAGGCTCGCCCCGGGCGACTGTTCTCCGTCCCTGAGCGTTGTGTCAAAAAATATTATTTTATCGTTAGACATTATTTTCTCCTGCCCGTCAGGGCAAGGCGGCCTTTTCAGGCTGCCGGTTCATTAATAGTTGGATTTAGTTACAGGTTGTTGTATCGGTCCTGGTCTTGCGCAATCGCCAATAGCGCAGCAGGTACAAGAACACGCCGGACAACAGGTACAATGTGAAAATCAGGAATATGGTGTTCTGAGGATATGTCAGAATAAGCAGTATAGTTATGACTACTAATATCAGGAGCTGGAGCGATTTCGGCCTGTTGAGGTGCAGTTTCTTGAACGCCGAATAGGGCACGTTCGAAAGCATCAGGAACGATATGATTACCATCGCCGCCGGAAGCATTTTGAATAACATAGGCATCTTCTGCATTATCATCGGAATGGTCTTTACGTTTATCTCCCCGCCCATCTCAAAAAGCTCGTAGCTTAGCACGAAAGAGGCAAGTATGCCCGCCGCGCCCGGTATGGGAAGCCCCACGAAATCGCCTCCGGTTTCACCGAGGTGCGCTTTCACGTTATACTTGGCGAGCCTTAATGCGCCGGCGATGCAGTAGAAAAGAGCTATGGCAAGCCCCGGCTTGCCCATCACGTTAAGCATGAGCTGGTACATTAATATAGCAGGAGCGACACCGAAACTGACGAGGTCGGAAAGCGAGTCCAGCTCAAGGCCGAAGGTGCTGGTCGTGTTGGTCATCCTGGCCACCCTGCCGTCTGTCATATCGAGGACTATGCCGATGATGATGCACCACGCCGCCTGCGTGAGCTGGCCGTTGATCGAAAAAAGTATCGAAAGGAACCCGACCCCGAGGTTGGCGGTCGTTATAAGGCTTGGAAGAAGGTAGATGCCTTTTAACATGTTATCTCTCCGACAATGGTTTCCCCGCCTATTATCTTGTCTCCGGGTTTCACCTGTATCGCAACGCAGTCCGGCACGTGTATGTCAACCTGCGAGCCGAACCGTATTAAGCCTATCTGGTCGCCTTTTTTGAGCACGTCGCCCGGTTTCACGCGCGCGACTACCCTCCTGGCTATGATGCCGGCAACCTGTTTGACTATGAAATCGCCATGCTTTGTTTCTATTGTTATTACGTTCTGCTCGTTAATGGAATGCGCTTCGGGGTTGTTAGCCGGCACGAATTTGCCCGGCCTGTACTCGACTTTCGTCACCTTGCCCGCTACCGGCGCGCGCTGTATGTGCACGTTGAAGACGGATAAGAACATCCGCATCACTTTTTTTCCGTTCTCCGTGGTCACTTCCATCACGACGCCGTCAGCCGGGCCGATGACAGAGGTTTCGCTGGCGGGTATTTTGCGGGACGGGTCCCTGAAAAAGAACGCGCTGAAAAGCCCGATGGCAATAAAGAGCGCCGCCGGATAAGCCCAGGCGCCGCCCAGATAAATTAAAAATGCACCTATAACTAACGGTGCAAGGATAAAGGGTATTCCTTCCTTGGCTATTGACATGATACAAATTGTATTAAAATTTTAAGGATTTGTCAAAATAAAATCAAATATTATATATCAAACATCAAAATTTTAGAGGCTTAACCAAAACAGCACTGAGCAAACAAGTTTGTTCCATTAAACACACAAAAACATTAATATGTTTTCGGGATACAAAGCACCTACAAGACCTTAATTTTTTGATTTGAATCAGGCTGTCTTTTTCGCGAACTGGCCCTTCGCCAACCCGTCATCGAGGAACGCCTTGAGGGAGTCCTTCGAAACCCAGTAGCTCCTGCCGATCCGCTGCGCGTAGAGCTTCTTCTGCCTGATCTTCCTTAGAAGGGTAACCTTATGGATATCGAGCTGTTTTGCCAGCGTTTCGACGTCCATTATTTCAAGCGTACCGTTGAAGAATTTTTTAACCGCCATATTTTGTTCCTTTTGTTCTGTGATTACCGGGTAAGTCAACGCCGCTGGATACCCGATAACTTCATTCGGGTATGACAACCTGGAGCATTGATATAAAGACCTTTCGGGACTAACATCACCGGAGAGAAAAATATCCCCTCCAGTTCTTTCGAATTAGATTTTTTTGCGGCTATTTAAAGAAATTTGATTTTTTTATTTAGTGCGTCATCTGGGAAACATAAGCGCGCACGTCCCTGTTGATCTCTTTGCTCACGCGCTCAAACCCCGAAATCCTCTTCACGCTTCTCTTGAACCTGTACACCCTGAGCCGGATCTCGTGCCTGAAAAGAACTCCGCTCACTCCGAACATCAGAACAGCCC
>CAZSIW010000355.1:0-2561 GCA_964606755.1 uncultured Elusimicrobiales bacterium
TTCCTGACCCAGCCGCGAATGCCGGCAGAATCGGCGATGCGCTCAGCAATTATATCTTTCGCACCGTTTATCGCGTCCTGGTATTTCTCCACTCCCAATTCCTTGTTGATGAATGGAGCGACTATGTCTTCTTTTTTAGCCGAACTCGTTTCCTGCTTCACCATTATCTCGGCCAGCGGTTCCAGCCCCTTTTCCTTTGCTGTGCTCGCCCTCGTTCTTTTCTTGGGTTTGTAGGGCAGGTACATGTCTTCTAGGACCACCTTGTCGACGCACTCGAGTATCTTCTTTTTCAGCGCCTCGGTGAGCTTGCCCTGAGAGTCTATGCTTTTTATGATCGCGGCCTTTCTTTCCTCAAGCTCCTTATAATAATCGTACCTCTCGGATATTTTCCTGATGGCTATTTCGTCAAGATTGCCGGTCTTCTCCTTCCTGTACCGCGATATGAACGGTATGGTAGAACCGCCCTCAAGCAGAGCCACGGTGTTCGCGACCGACTCCAACGGCTTGTCCACGTCCTTCTGAATGCAGTCCAGTACAAAAAATACTCCGTCCATTTCCATAGTGTTTGTTACCTCTTCAAAAATATTTGCCATGCTCATTCTACAAAATACTTCTTTCTATTTCAACAAAATGATTTGCAGCCTGGCCGGTTGCCTCTTGAAAATCAAGTTTTTTTGTTATAGAATTTTATCATTCGATTTACGGAGGCTGACACGTGAAAAACAACGCTATCGCAATACTGCTGTTCGTTCCGTTTATTTTTGCAGGATGCTCGTCTTCCGCTCCAAAACACGTCCGCAGAACCATTGAATCCCAGGATACGCAGAGCGAATCCAGCATCGCGGCCACAATAGCCGCCTCGGTGCTGAGCGACAAGGTAACCGGCAAAAAGGTAGCGGTCTCCGACTTCACGGATATCGTAGGCAACGAAATAGAGGAAGGCAAGCTCCTCGCGGAAGAGTTGACCACAAAGCTATCCCTGAACCCCTCCATAACGGTCGTCGAGAGAAAGCAGCTGGAGAAGATACTGGCCGAACAGAAACTGGAGATGTCCGGAGTCACAGATGAAGACAGCCGCAAGATCGGACAGCTGCTCAACGTAGACGCGGTGCTTTCGGGAACAATAGCACACCTGGACAACTTCGAAGAGATCAACGCCCGCCTGATAGACGTGAGGACCGGCGAAATACTGGGCGCCGCCACCACTAAGGGCCCGTACGCGTCCAAAAAATACAGGCCAGAGAATATGGACATAAACGATTCGTATAATCCAATGCCCGGGACAGGGCAAACGGCCCTCGGCTACAGAAAAGAGCTGGTGCAGTTAAGAGAAGAAAAACCGTCGCTTTACAGAAGAGCTGTCCTTGCTATAAGAGAGACAGAGAACCTTAAGAACAACCGGCCGGGATTTTTTCTTCTTTTGACAGAGCCGGAGAATTCTCCTAGATTTGAGATATTTGCTAAACGCAACCCCCAGCTTTTCCAGAGAGTCATGAACCTGCGGCAAGAGCTCTCCGCCATATACCAGGTGCTGCCTTCCTATAAAGCCGCCCTTGAAATCGAAAGAAGCAACACGCTAAAGAGGATCAAAAAGAACCAAAACGACGGCGAATGAACGCCTGTCCTACCGTTGATCTTTAGGAATCTCAGTCAAATCCATTAAATTGAAAGTTGCCGCTGCCAATTTGGCAGTGATACTTTTGATTTTTCACTCCACCCCATCACTTCGCCGATTTATTTCATTACTTGACAAAAAAAGAATCCCGAGCTATAATTAGAACAAATGAACGTTTTGTTCGAATATTCTAAAAAGGAGCCGGAACCTATGAAAATCTCTCAGGAAAACATCAAAACCAGGATACTCAACACTTCAGCAAAAATATTTGCCAAATATGGCATAGCCAAAACAACTATTGACGACATCGCGAAAGCGGTAAATATGGGCAAAAGCTCGCTCTATTACTATTTCAAAAACAAGGAAGAGATATTCAAAGCTGTTATACACGCTGAAATAGAGGAATTCGGAACAAAGATCAGGCAGGCGGTGGCAGACGCTTCTTCCCCACAGGATAAACTGAGGATATTCGCAGTAAACAGGATGCGCTCATTAAAAGAACTCACAAACGCCTATTCCGCCCTTAAGGATGAGTACCTTACGGAATACGCATTCATTCAGGAGTTACGCGAGGAGTACGACAGGCGCGAGACGGCTCTTATAAGATCCATTCTTGAAGAAGGCGTCAAGGCAGGCCTGTTTTCCATCACCGATGTGGACATGACAAGCAAAGTGTTTATCACCGCGCTTAAAGGTTTTGAATATGAATGGCTGATGAAGGAAAACGCGCCGGAAGACATAGAAGCTAATGTAGACGGCCTGCTCACGGTGTTTTATAACGGGATACTTAAATGAACAAACGAATCGCACTGCTTACCGTTTTTATCTTTTCCACAGCCCTGTTTGCGGCTGATGTACCGTATACACTGGACCTCAAAACCGCCGTGGATACGGCTCTCACTAACAACAAAGAAATACTATCGTCAAGATTTGAGCAGCAGGGGGC
>CAZSIW010000356.1:0-2557 GCA_964606755.1 uncultured Elusimicrobiales bacterium
GGAAATTGGAATTAAAACCAGGCATATTGCACAGGTACGGTATAACCGCGGGCTCTCTCCGCCTCGTCCTGAGTTTAACGGGCTACGGGGATATTCATATCTGGAACTCAAAAGCGACTTCCGGCGACCCGTACGCCACAGGCGGAAAAGCCGGAAGGCTGTTCGTGGTTTTTGTCAAAAACGCGCATTATTTATTCGGGCAGTTTGTCCGGGCGATCACGTTCGGCAGGCTGTTGATCGCTTCCTCATTGATGGCCTGCGCAAGAAAACCGTTAAACCAATGACAAAACGATGCTGTACATCGTGCCGCGCCACAAACACCTGCCGCGGGAACGGTTTTTACTACAATTCAGAAAAGGTATTGATTGACTTTGTAATAAGAAATGGGTATAATCTTCAAATATTATTCAACAGAGGAGTAACCAAAAATGTCTCGCGTGCTGCTGGAGAACGTAAATAAGAAATACGGTGATATCGCGGTAGTAAAAGATTTCAACCTCGAGATACAGGACCGTGAATTCTGTATTTTCGTCGGGCCCAGCGGCTGCGGGAAAACCACAACTCTCAGGATGATAGCCGGCCTTGAGGAAATAACAAACGGTGATATTTATATAGGTGACTCGCGCGTTAACGACCTTCCTCCAAAAGACAGAGATATAGCAATGGTTTTCCAGAATTATGCGCTCTATCCCCACATGACCGTTTACGACAACATGGGTTTTGGCCTTAAATTGAGAGGCTACAGCAAAAAAGAAATCGACCTCAGGGTACACGAGGCCGCCGATATACTTGACGTGAGGCACCTCCTCGAGAGACGTCCAAAACAGTTGAGCGGCGGACAGAGACAGCGCGTTGCGGTCGGGCGCGCTATCGTAAGAAAACCGAAAGTGTTTTTGTTCGATGAGCCTCTCTCCAACCTCGACGCGAAACTCAGGGTCCAGATGAGGGCGGAACTCAAAAAGATCCACGAGAGACTGCAAAGCACGATGATATACGTCACACACGACCAGACGGAAGCCATGACGATGGGCGACAGGATCTGCGTTATGAAAGACGGCCTCATACAACAGGTTGATGGGCCTCTTCCTCTGTACGACAATCCGGTTAACAAATTCGTGGCGGGCTTTATCGGAAGCCCTCCGATGAATTTCATGGAAGTTGACGTTATAAAAAGGGACAACACTTACTATCTCAATGAGGGAACGTACGAAATAAAGCTTCCGTCAGAATACAACGAGAAGGTCTCGGCGCATGTCGACAGCAAGATATATCTCGGTATAAGGCCGGAAGATATTTACGACAAGCTTTTCTACACGATGGGCGCCAAAGACGGAAACACTTTCAACGCCACCGTTGACGTCGTCGAGCCGCTCGGCAGTGAAATCTATCTGCACCTGAACACAGGCAAAAACGTGCTCATCGCGAAAGTCGATCCGCACAATCAGGCCAAATCGAATCAAGTGATGGAGCTGGTGGTCAATCTTAGGAAAATACACCTGTTTAACACCGAGACCGGATTGGCGCTTATTTAGACAAACAGGCCAGTGACAAAAAAATCATTATAGATCGGCGCGCTTTACTTCGCAACGATTGCCGTAACGACAAACTCGATGGCTCTATGGTATTGTCACTGACGCATCTCACTTCCGCTTTTAAAAAATACTTTCAAAAAATATATTGACAAATCATTTGTAATTCACTAAAATATATATCGCATAGGAAAAAAGTTCAAAAGTCAGAGGTCATTTAAAAGTAATTGAACTAAAAATGCAAATTGGAAAACTCGTATCTCGCAGGTTCGAATTCCTTCTAAAAAGACACTTCCTGGTGTTTTTCATTCCGGTATTTCTAACCGTCTTAACTGCCGTATCTCTTTTTTCCGCTGAGCTCGAGCAACAACAGGTTTCTGACAACGATCTTGATTTTATACACCGTGAGACCGCCGTTTCCGACAGGATACAGAACCAGCTGGAACAGGTGATCGGCGGATATTACCAGAGAGACTCTTTCCTGGTCAGCGCGAAAGCCTATCTTGACAGAATACCGATGAAAAAGCCTTCTGAAAAGAACGAGCAGCAGCACTCCGAGGAAATGGATCTCCCCGGGCTTCCGATACAGCCCTCGCAGGTCCCTCAGGAAGACACCAACCAGTACATGATGGATAAGTGGATATTCTCCGATAAATACAGGGTCAAGTATATATATGTATCGATCCTGGTTGATGAAAAAACATTTTCCAGCAAAGACATAGCCTTTGTAAACACTGTGGCAAGAATTCGCGCGGGCCTTGATGAGAACAGGGGGGACATCGTTACTGTCAGGGCGATACCTTTCCCTCCGCCCGTCACGATGTCTGAGCTTTACAAAGAACCCGTGATGCTCCCCAACAGGAAAAACGACACGGCCCAATCCCAACTGCCGCCGGCTGACCCTCAGAAGACATCCTCCATTGCCCGTCAGTTGTATCCGTACATATTCTACGCTATAGGCGGCTTAAGAATTATAATGTTGTTCTTCATTATGCTTTTGCAGATCATAAACCTGCTGAGGCCGAAGA
>CAZSIW010000357.1:0-2553 GCA_964606755.1 uncultured Elusimicrobiales bacterium
AAGAGCTGATAAAAGAGTTAAAATCTTATGGCGTGAACATGTCCGAGCCCGAGAGAGAGTCCGGCCCCAGGCCGCTGACTGGTTTGACCTTTGTCCTGACCGGAGAGCTGAAATCGTTGACCAGGAGCGAAGCGGAAAACAGGATAAAACGGGTCGGCGGAAAAACCTCATCTTCGGTGAGCAAAAAAACAAATTACGTCGTTGCGGGCGCAGAACCCGGCTCGAAGCTAGACAAGGCAAAGAAGCTCGGAGTTAAAGTATTGGATGAGAACGAATTCATCAAACTTCTCGAAAAGGAGAGCTGAGGATGTCAAAAGTATATTTTCTTCCGTGGGCGAAACTTGACCGTTTCCCGGAGTGGATAAAATCAACTGGGCTTTTTGAGGTTATCAAAAACCGCGACTATGTAGCATTGAAGATACACTTCGGAGAAAAAGGCAATAAAGGTTTTATAAAACCCGATATCGCGGCCGCAGTTGCCGAACAGGTCAAGCTGCGTTGCGCGTCGCCGTTCCTCACCGATGCCAACACGATATATGTCGGCGAAAGAGCGGACGCCGTGCATCACGCGATAATCGCTGACAAACACGGTTTCAACATAGCCAACTGCGGCTGCCCTGTCGTAATAGCGGACGGGCTGAGGGGAAACGCCGGTGTCGACGTAGAAGTCGGCCTTAAACATTTTAAAACGGTCTCCATCGCCAACGCTATCCATTACGCGGACACAGCTATATTTATGACCCACTTCAAAGGCCACGAAATATCCGGTTTCGGCGGAACACTGAAGAACATGGGCATGGGCTGCGGGACACGCGCCGGAAAATATTCAATGCACGACAAGATAAGCCCCAAGATCATGGTTGAACGCTGCACGGGCTGCTCTACCTGTATGAAATGGTGTTCATCTAAAGCACTGTCCCTAGATAAAAAAAAGATCCGCATGAACACGAAACTGTGCGTCGGCTGTGGAGAATGCATACTCAGCTGTCCCCAGAGCGTGTTCCAGATACCATGGGACGAGAACACGAGCGCGGCCCAGGAAAAGATAGTCGAATATGCCGTTGGTGCGGTAAAAGGCAAGAAATACTTTTCAATAAATTTCCTTAATTTTATAACCAAGTTCTGCGACTGCTTCCGAACAACCGAAGACCCTCTAATTAAAGATATCGGCGTGCTGGCCAGCGCGGACCCGGTAGCCCTTGACCAGGCGAGCGCCGACATGGTCAACAAGATATATGGATCCGATTTTTTCAGGAAAATATACCCTGACATAGACTGGGAAGTTCAGCTCAAATACGGCGAAGAGACAGGGCTTGGTTCAAGGAAATACGAAATCATTGAAAAATAATAATGAATGAAATTAGTTCGCTGCGCTCACGAAACTTAAAATTAACTCGCTTCGCTCGCGAAATTGACGGCAAAAACAACAGTTATTGGTTGTAATTTCGTCCGCCAAAGGCGGACTAATTTCTAATTTCGTCTCGATAAGAGTATTATCGAGACTAATTTCATATGTTTGATAAACCAAAGTTCATCGCCGACTTCATGCTCGGCAGGCTCGCAAGATGGCTTAGGGTTCTGGGATATGATACCCTGTACGCCATCAGGCAGAAACGTTCCGATATGCAGCTCCAAAGCCTCAAAGAGTCGCGTGTAATACTTACCAGGGACTCAAGACTGTCCGCAAAGAGATCTTACGGACTCCTTTTGATAAAAGACGACCTCTATCTCGGACAGCTCAAGCAGGTCTTCAAAACTTTTGACCTGAAAATCGACAGGAACAATATTTTCAAGATTTGCAGCGTGTGCAACTCGAGGCTGGCCGAGGTCGGAAAAAAGGAAGAGGTCAAAGGTCTGGTCCCTGAATACGTCTACGAAACGCACGACGATTTTACGGTATGCCCGGTCTGCCAAAAGATATACTGGAAGGGAACCCATTCCGAGCTTATAGATAAAATACTGATAGAACTGGAAGAACGATGAGAATAACGAAGATATTGCCTGGCAAGTTTAAGAAAGGAATGATGTCGATATACGCTGACGGGAAATACATTCTCAGCCTGCCGGAAGAAGCGGTCTACAGGCTTAACCTGAAAGAAGGCGACGAGTACGAGCAGGATGAATTCGACTCCCTTATCAGGTCACAGTCGAAAACAATAGCGATGGACTCGGCGATGAGGCTAATAAGCGTCAGGTCACGGTCAAAAAAAGAACTCGAGCAGCGCCTCAAACTAAAAAAGCATAACAGGGACACTATCGAGACTGTGACCGGCAGGCTTGGAGATCTGGGGTATATAAACGATGAAAAGTTCGCTTTCAACTGGGCCAATTACAGGAAGAGCCAGAACAAGGGTTCAGAGCTTATAAAGAACGAGCTGAGGGGTAAGGGAATAGCTGCCGAGGTCATTGAGGCTGCGGTCAAATCGCTTTACGCGTCAAAAGAAGAAGAGATCGCCCAGATAAAACAATGCGCCGAAAAAAAACTAAAGAACACTAAAGGCAAGGACGCGAACGAAATTTCGAGGAAGCTGCTGGGTTATCTTGCGAGGAGAG
>CAZSIW010000358.1:0-2539 GCA_964606755.1 uncultured Elusimicrobiales bacterium
ATCGAATCAAAAAAAGGCGAGATAGCGTCAAGGAAGAAAATCCTTTCGCTTGAGGAACTTAAATCAAAAGCAGGCAATGACGATAAAAGAAGTTTTTTTGATGCTGTCGCGAAAAAGGGGCCGGTTAATTTAGTGGCCGAAATAAAGAAGGCCAGCCCCTCAAACGGCATACTGCGCAAAAAGTTCGATCCCAAAAGCATAGCTAAGGAATATTCCAAGTCCGGTGTAGCGGCAATATCTGTTTTGACGGAGGAGACCTATTTTCACGGCTGGGTGGAATACCTGAGGTCCGTAAAAAAGAACTCAACTCTTCCTGTTTTGCGAAAAGATTTTATAGTAGACGAGTATCAGGTGTATGAGTCGTCGTATTACGGTGCCGACGCTATGCTCCTGATCGCTTCTATCGTAAATGTGGAAAAACTGAAATCTCTTGCCGCTCTCGCCAAAGAGCTTTCCCTGGAGGTGCTTGTCGAGGTCCACGACAAGGAAGACCTGGCAAAAGCGCTGAAGACAGGGGCAAGGGTGATAGGTCTGAACAACAGGAACCTTCACGATTTTAAGGTTGACCTTTCGGTGTCAAAAAAACTGATACCTTCAATTCCTCCTGAAAAGGTGATAATAGTCGAAAGCGGCATAAACTCGAGAGAAGTTGTTGAGCGCTATATCGAGCATGGTGTAAATACTTTTCTGGTGGGCGAGGCGTTGATGAGAAGTGAGAATATTAACGGCAAAATAAGCGAACTGATCGGAGAAAACAATGAGAATTAAAATAAAAATATGCGGTGTAACGAACGTCGCGGACGCGAACCTGGTTGCGAGTCTCGGCGCGGATTATCTTGGTTTGAATTTCTATAAGGACAGCCCCAGGAAAGTGTCGCTGAAAATGGCTAAGGACATAGTGTCAAAAATGCCGCCTTTTACGATACCTATAGGCGTTTTTGTCGATGAAAACATCGATGAACTGGTGAAGACCGTTAAAAAGAGCGGTATCAAAATGGTTCAGCTTCACGGCGGCGAATCGCCTGAGTATTGCAGGCAGGTCAAGGAGAAAACTACTCTGCCGGTCATAAAAGCTTTCAGGGTCAGCGATGAGACCATTTTTGAGAACATACTGACATACAAGGACAGTTGTGATTATTATCTCTTTGATGCCTATCTGTAAGGCCAGCCGGGTGGCACGGGCGAGGTCTTTAACTGGGACCTGGTCACGACCATGAAGATGAAAGGTCTTGCAAAGCCATTCTTTCTTGCCGGAGGGCTGACGCCGGATAATGTGGCTCAGGCCATCGAAAAAGTTGAGTCGTTCGCTGTCGATGTCGCTTCCGGTGTGGAAAGGCTTCCCACAAAAAAAGATTTCGATAAAATGAAAGAGTTCGTAAGGAATGCTAGAGGGCTTTAAGGTCCAGTCAGCGGATGTCTGGAAACGGTAACAAGAAAACTGGGGAGAACTGGCGATGAAAGATATCATGAAAACGGCAAAAAACACTCTTGTAATTGAATCTGATTCTATCAAGTATCAGATAAACCATATCGACGGCATGTTCGTAAAGGCGGTAGAATATATCTCCAAGTGCACCGGACGCCTTGTAGTAATGGGTATAGGAAAGTCAGGGCTCATAGGAAGAAAGATAGCCGCAACCATGTCCTCGCTTGGCATACCTTCGGTTTTTGCGCACCCCGCGGAGTGTCTGCACGGGGATTTAGGGATGCTGATGCCTAATGACCTCGTATTGATGCTTTCTTATACAGGTGAATCTGAGGAGATAAAAAAAGTGATATTGGCGATAAAACATCTTGATATCCCGATAATCGCGATGACGGGGAAACCCAACTCGTCTACCTGGAGCAAAACCGATATAGTTATAAACACGAGAGTAAAAAAGGAAGCCTGTCATTTTAACCTCGCCCCAACAGCATCTACGACCGCTATGCTGGCGATGGGAGACGCGCTGGCGTTATGCTCATCGGAAAAGAAGGGATTTAAGAAGGAGCATCTGGCAAAGTTTCACCCGGGCGGCGGTATAGGTAAACAGCTGACAGTGAAAGTCAAGGATATAATGCGTAAAGGAAGAGAGAATCCCGTAATAAGCGAGAACAAGCTCGTTAACGATGTTTTGTTCGTAATGACCAGGACACGGCTGGGCGCCGCTAACATAGTCGATAAGTCAGGCAGGTTGAGCGGTTTTTTTACGGACGGTGATTTGAGGCGTAAATCTCAAAAAGACAAGACTCTTTTTAATAAGAGGCTTTCCGATGTAATGACACGTTCTCCCCTGACAATAGAGCCGGATATGCTTGCCTCAGATGCGGCGGCTCTTTTAAGAACACGCAAGGTTGATAATATACCCGTAGTTGACGCTAAGAACAGGCCTATTGGAGTGTTGGACGCTCAGGATCTGATAAGGGAAGGGATAGTTTAATATTATGAAAACAATTGATAATTCAACGATAATGAGGATGAAATGAACGGCTATTTTGGAAAATACGGCGGCCACTTCATGCCCGAGACGCTTTACGGGCCGCTTAAAGAGCTTGATAT
>CAZSIW010000359.1:0-2531 GCA_964606755.1 uncultured Elusimicrobiales bacterium
TCTATGATCTGTTTTTTCACCACCTCGTCTTTTACATCGCATATCCACGATGTGCTGATATTTCCATAACCACCTTCCACATACACGTTCTTAAGCCCGTATTTCTCATCCAATGCCGAAAGAATAGCTGAAATGTTCCTCTGCACCTCAGAATGGCAGTGCAGGTCCTGTATGTTCACAACTATTTGTTTGCTCCCTGTCATCAAGCTGTCGGTTACCCGCCCGCAGCTCTGCGGCACTATGAGATCCTCAAGGCTCGTTTCATGTTTAGGGACAATCGAGGCTGCAACATTAAGGGACGCATGCAGTGTCTCGCTGAAAACAAAACTAATCAGAAAACACGACAACGTAATTAGTGATACCAGCTTCTTGATTTTCATAACTAATTCCTTTAATAAAAAAACCCAATTGCGCTATGCGCAACCGGGTTCTATAAATTTATTTGAATATTGGTCATCGCCCAGGGCAAATTACCCCTTGAGAGCTCAACAAGATATGTCAGCATAAATCGATGAACCGCATCTTTGATCCAGCCTGGGGGCGGTTCTCTCTTAGACAGGCTGTTGCCGTTACAGGATGCCTGAGTCATATTTAATGCTAAATTGCACCGTTCAACAATTTTCTGGCTCGTTCTTTTTTCAACATTATTAACGAAACACAACCAATTCTCATCACGTTTAGTCTCACTTTTCTTGCCATGATTCTTTGCGTGTTTTTCGTACTCGGGAAACAACGGCGTATCTTTCATAATATTGCTTACGACTAAGAATGGAAGCCTTGCAAAACAAACCGTCTGAAAAACCGAATATTTTATTACGGGCGATACTATTTTGACAGAGGCATCGAGCTCCCCGACAATGAGCAGGTTATTGAACATCAGGCTAGCGATAATGGCCAGGATAAACTTTCTCTTCATTGTCCAGTTGTCTAACACATAATTAAACCCGGGTTAAATAACGAGGTATTCCACTGACGCTTGCTATAACATAGTATACATAATTTTCAGAAAGAGGGCTAGGAATACTTGAGAATATTTGGTGAAATTTGAATACACGGAACATCGCATGTGTTTTACTATTTCAAAGCTATTTTTCAAATAAACGACCGTCAAATCATTTTTTTGACATAATGACTTATAACCAGATCCATATCTTCATATATTTCTTTCTTTGTGCTTTGTATATAGTCACAAAAAAATGTCTGCATCCCCCATTTGCTGTAAGCCGGGGACGATTTAAGACAGTTCCGGATGTGTCATATTTTTATTGCTTTCGGGGAAGGTCGAAGCGATCAGCGTTCATCACTTTGTTCCAGGCCGACACGAAGTCATGTACGAACTTTTTCTTAGAGTCGGCGCACGCATAGACCTCTGCGATCGCACGAAGCTGGGAATTGGAGCCAAAAATAAGATCGACACGTGTGCCGGTCCACTTTAGTTCGCCCGTTTTGCGGTCATGGCCCTCGAACAAATCTTTCTCTTCCGAGGTTGCCTTCCAAGTTGTGCTCATGTCGAGCAGATTCACAAAGAATTCATTGGTGAGCGCCTCCGGCTGTTTCGTGAAGACACCATGTTTGGATTGTCCGAAGTTAGTATTGAGGACCCGCATGCCGCCAACAAGAACCGTCATCTCAGGAGCGGTCAGCTTTAGCAACTGCGCACGATCAATTAATAGCTCCTCCGCTGAAACGGCGTACTTGGCTTTAAGATAGTTACGGAATCCGTCTGCGGCCGGTTCGAGCACGGCAAATGATTCCACACTGGTTTGCTCCTGCAGCGCGTCCGTTCGCCCCGGCGTGAAACTCACCGTTACATCATGACCGGCATTCTTTGCCGCCTTCTCAATAGCCGCGCATCCTCCGAGCACGATCAGGTCGGCGAGCGACACCTTTTTCCCGCCTGACTGTGCCCTGTTTAAATCCATTTGGACCACTTCAAGAGCCTTCAGCACGTTTTTTAGTTGAGCGGGCTGGTTAACTTCCCAATCTTTCTGAGGCGCAAGGCGGATACGCGCGCCGTTTGCTCCGCCGCGCTTGTCAGATCCGCGAAAAGTTGACGCCGAAGCCCACGCGGTTGAGACCAGTTCGGAGATGGAAAGACCAGAGGCGAGGATCTTACCCTTGAGAACCGCTATTTCCTGAACGTTAATCAATTCGTGATCCACGGCCGGAATCGGATCTTGCCAGATCAGCTGCTCGGCGGGGACTTCAGGGCCGAGATAGCGCGAACGCGGCCCCATGTCACGGTGAGTCAATTTGAACCAGGCGCGCGCAAATGCGTCCGCGAAAGCCTGCGGATCTTTGTGAAAACGACGCGCTATGGGTTCGTAGATAGGGTCGAATCGCATAGAAAGATCGGCAGTGGTCATCATGGGCGGGTGTTTCTTTGAAGGGTTGTGGGCGTCCGGGATCATATTCTCGTCCTTAACGTTTTTAGCAGACCATTGCTTGGCCCCGGCAGGGCTCTTGACCTGTTCCCACTCGTAGCCAAAAAGCGTATCAAAATATCCGTTATCCCATTTGGTCGGATTCAT
>CAZSIW010000360.1:0-2531 GCA_964606755.1 uncultured Elusimicrobiales bacterium
GGTTTTGGACAATCCGTCATACAATTACATAATACACAACGCTCCGCTGAAAGATAACAACCTCGCGCACTTTCACTGGCACATAGAGATTATGCCGAAACTGACACAGGTTGCTGGTTTCGAATGGGGAACGGGTTTTTACATAAATCCGACCCCTCCTGAAGAAGCGGCGCAGTTCTTAAGAGAAAGTGATTAACGGCAGTATCTAGTATCTCGTATCTCGTCGTTCGTGAAAGCGTTAAGGCTTGATAACAGATATGAGATCGTTTTAAGGTATTTGGTTTTACGAGATGCTAGATACGTCCTTAAAGGTGCCTTTGGTTTACGAGATACCAGATGCGAGATACTAGATACGGTTTTAAGAGGTGTGAATGAAGATAGGGATACTTACCAACGAATACCCACCGAATGTTTATGGCGGCGCGGGTGTGCACGTCGAATACCTTACGGCTGAGCTGGCAAAGGCAGACAAAGGCGAACACTCGGTTAAGGTGTTTTGTTTCGGCGACCAGAAAAAAGAAAGTAAAAACCTCTATGTAAAAGGTATTAATCCTGTTTTCAAATTTTCCGCGGCTGATCCCAGGCATGATAAGTTCCTGGATACAATGCTGAAAGATATCGTAATGTCCGGCGAAGTAAACGGCGTTGATATACTCCACTGCCATACATGGTACAGCCATTTTGCCGGGCTCGTCGCAAAACAGCTTCTCGGTGTACCGCTTATTCTAACCACCCACTCACTTGAACCTCACCGCCCGTGGAAAGCCGAACAGCTCGGTACAGCTTACAACGCGAGCTCCTGGATAGAAAAAACCGCTTATGAGAACGCCGACGGCGTGATAGCCGTTTCGGAAGCGATGAAAAAAGATGTCCACAGCCTTTACGGCGTGCCCATGGATAAAATAGCGGTCATTCACAACGGTATAGACGTAAATGAGTACAGGCAGACTTTGGATCTATCCGTTCTTGAAAGATACGGCATAAGCAGGGATGTGCCTTATATCCTTTTCGTTGGCAGGATCACCCGGCAGAAAGGCATTATTCATCTTGTCAACGCCATTAAGCATGTTAACTCGAATGTACAGGTGGTCCTCTGCGCGGGTTCTCCTGACACTAAAGAGATAGCCGCCGAGATGGAACTGGAGATCGAAAAAGCAAGGAAAGTTTCAAAGAATAGTATCGTTTGGATACGGGAAATGGTGCCCAGGCCGGAGTTGATAGCTCTTTATTCGCAGGCTTCGGTTTTTGTGTGTCCTTCGGTCTATGAGCCTTTCGGAATAATAAACATTGAGGCGATGGCCTGCGGGACTCCTGTAGTGGCCTCGGCTGTAGGTGGCATACCAGAAATTGTAGTTCCGGGCAAGACCGGTTCCCTTGTGCCGATCGTTACAAAAAAAGGCGGTGCGGAGCCGGCGGAACCGGAAAAATTCGCGAAAGACCTCGCTTCCGCCGTGGATTCATTGCTGGCGTCTAAAGAAAAGCTCAAGAAGATGGGGGAAAAATCGAGGGAAAGAGTCGTTGATCATTTCAGCTGGACCAGTATAGCGGCCCGGACGCTTGAATTTTATAGCGAAACTATAAAGAAAACAAACGGAAGTTCTCATGAGAGGGCGAAACGATGAAAAAAAAGGCTGCGGTGGAAAATGTTGAAGCGGCGGAAAATGACAACAAGGTAAGGTCGCGCGTACAGATCGAGAATGTGCAGCCCAAGATAAACGGCGGGCGGTTCCCTGTAAAAAGGATAGTCGACGATAAGATCAAGGTTGAAGCGGATATATTCGTGGACGGGCACAACGAGCTTTCTGCTTTGCTGGTTTACCGTAAAAAGGGCAGAGAGGACTGGTCCCATACCGTGATGACACAGTCGGTCAACGACCGCTGGTCCGGCGAGTTCAAGGTAACGGAGATAGGCACCTGGATATTTTCCGTTCAGGCATGGGTAGACAGTTTCAAATCCTGGCAGGTGGACCTTAAAAAAAGGATAGACGCTGAACAGGACGTTTGTGTGGACATGTTGATAGGTATAGAGCTGATAAGGACCGCGCAGAAGAAAACGTCTCCCAAAGACAGGGATAAATTGAGCAGCTTTGTCGCCAAATTAGGCGACAAAAGGAACAGGGCCGAGGCCAGCAGGGCTGCCCTTTCAGATGAACTGGCAAAGATCATGTCCAGGTACCCTGACAAATCGAATATCGCTTCTTACAGGGAACTTGAGGTGGTAGTAGACCCCAAAATAGCGCGCTTCGGTTCGTGGTATGAAATGTTTCCCAGGTCAACGAGTCCGAAACACGGGAAGCACGGTACGTTCAAAGACGTTATTGCGAGGCTGCCTTATGTTTCCGATATGGGGTTCAACGTTCTTTACATGCCACCTATACATCCGATAGGCACTAAGCAAAGGAAGGGCAAGAACAATTCGACCGTAGCTGAGAAAGATGCTGTCGGCAGCCCCTGGTCGATCGGCAACCTGGATGGAGGCCACAAATCCATTCACGCTCAGCTCGGCACGTTCGCTGATTTTCAGGAGCTTA